>JAHXHU010000053.1 GCA_025656375.1 Candidatus Thiodiazotropha sp. (ex Ustalcina ferruginea)
CTGGCGCAAGGCACGGCGGGTCTACAGTCTCGCCTCACGGCTGCCGGGGACTAACCGCCTCGGCTTTCAGCCTTCCATGGCGCTCAGCGGCAGCGGCTGCTGGTTTCTCAGGCGCTGGTGAGATCTGGATTTCCTTCAACTTGTCACCAATACGAGCCTTCACAAATGAGCCGGGTGCATCTTCAAGCACTTTGTATTTGCCGGTACCGGGTTTGCGTGCCGCCACCTGTCCACCACCTATGGGTGCAATCCATCGTTGCCACTCAGGCCACCATGAACCAGGGGTTTTCTCTGCATTCTCAGCCCAGTCATCGGGGTTCGAGGGAAGACCATCGATCACCCGGTAGTCATACTTCTCAGCTTCAGGGGGATTGATCACACCTGCGATGTGTCCTGAACCGCCGAGGATGAATCGTGCCGGACCTGAGAATAGCTGAGCACCGGCATAGGTCGATTTCCAGGGTGCGATATGGTCCTCCACGGTGGAGACGAAGCAGACCGGAATATCGATGGTCGAGATATCGATTGGAACACCGGCGACTGTCAGCGCACCAGGCTCTTTCAATAGATTCTTCTGATACATATTGCGCAGATACCAGCTGTGCATCTTTGCCGGCATGCGTGTGGAATCCGAGTTCCAGTAGAGCAGATCGAATGGCCGTGGATCGTTTCCAAGCAGATAGTTATTGACGTAAAAGGACCAGATCAGATCGTTGGCACGCATCAGATTAAATGCGCCCGCCATGGCCGAACCTTCAAGATAGCCATCCTTCTCCATCCGTTGCTCTAGACCGCAGATCTGCTCCTCGTCGATAAACACACCCAACTCACCAGGCTCTTCGAAATCCAGCATGGTGGTAAAGTAGGTAGCACTCTTGATCCGATCATCACCGGCGGCCTTCATATAGGCCAGTGTAGTGGTCAGCAGTGTCCCACCAATACAGTAACCAATGGCATTGATCTCACTCTCTCCTGTGATTTCCTCTACCACATCCGTCGCATTAACCACGCCATCCTTCAGGTAGTCATCAAAGGTGATATCACGGTAACTCTCATCCGGATTGATCCAGGAGATCACGAAAACGGTATGTCCCTGCTCAACCAACCATCGCAGTAGCGAATTCTTGGGTTGCAGATCCATAATATAAAACTTGTTGATCCAAGGCGGTACCACCAACAGGGGTCGCTTCAATACCTTTTTGGTAGTCGGGGTGTATTGGATCAGTTGAAACATGCGGTTCTGGTAGACAACCTTGCCTGGAGTGACGGCAACATTCTTGCCCAGCTCAAAGGCGTCGCTATCGGTCATCTGAATCTGCAGCATACCCTTACCGCGCTCCAGATCCTCCAGCATGTTCTTCAATCCATGCACCAGGTTACCGCCCTTGGTTTCAATGATCTTCTCCAAAACCGCCGGATTGGTCAGCGCAAAATTGGTGGGTGACATGGCATCAAGATAGCGCTCTGTAAAAAAGCGTACTTTCTCTGCTGTGTGATCATCCAGACCATCCAGATCGGTCACCAACTCGCGCATCCATTGAGAGATGAGAAGATAGGACTGTTTGATATAGCCAAAAGCGGGTTCCTGTACCCAATCTTCATGGCGAAACCTGCGATCGCCACGACCCTCTTCGACCGCAGGCGTAGAATCGATACCAAGAAAACTCAGCGCACTGTGCCGATACAGCTCCATCGATTTCTGAAAATAACCGGCATGTGCACCCATCAACTTCTGTGGATCCTGGATAGCTGCCATTAACCATTCGCCATAGAGCTGCTTAAGATTGAACGGATCCATATCCATCTCTTTGAAGCCCTCAGAGAAGTCTGTCATCAAATCTTCTACACGTTGAAAATTTTCTTGAAGACCCTCGGCAAGCTGCACAAAGTCCAGCGTATTGATTTCCTGGTCGGTCGATTCACTCATAGTCAGACTGGTCTCTAAGGGTTCTAGATGATATGGAAGGGCTATATTGATCGCATGTTCAGTGGCTACTGTACATTAGCCCATCTTTTTGATCGAATCCTTGACCTCTTTGAGGGCATCTGTAAAACGCTCATTGACCAAAGCAGTGATCTGTTCCTGATTGGTCTTGATCAATTCACTAAGTTCAGTGGAATTAGAGACTGCCTTTTCGAAAGCGGCACGCACCAGCTCAGTCTGTTTTTCAGCGATCTCTTGTGGGCTGGTGGAACTAGCCAAGCTATTGGCCGCCTCGGTAGCGTCAGCCATGGCCTGCTTCATGATCTCTGACTGATAACGGAGCAACTCCTGAGTCCCTGAAAGTGCTGCCTGGTTTGCAGCCATCAGCGTCTCAAGATTCTTTTTCTGAGACTCCATGAAAGAATCGCTATCGATATTCGGGAGTTGGTAAGAACTGAAACCGCCCTGCAACTGCTTGAGGAATGCCTGCGGATCATAAGCCTTCAAAAGGTTAGTAAAATCAAATGGATTGTTCATGTTAATCACCCTGTAGGTAGAAAAGATCGGAATAATTGCTGCACCGCACAAACTGTAGTGACATTATTATCCCGACCTACCGCAAACGTCAAGTATTTTTTTGTGCGGCGCACAATTTTTTGTATGCGGCTATCAGACTATTTGGATATTTGTCCCGATGAGCATACTTGAGCTGCTTGACTTAACAACCCACATCTTTTTGTTATCATTGTATTTTTCTGAAAAACAATAGATCCATGTTATCGATCACTCTCTCCAATACTCCACCTTGGTTATATTGAGAGCATTACCCACATTTGAAAGTAAATTTATATTGAAATATGCAAAATATTTCACTTTGACTTTGTATACTGTTGATTCTGGTCGACATGGATGCAAACTACCCATGTGAAGAATAAGGTTATTCCAGGGTCTCGCATCTGGCGCCCATAACGTTATACGACTATCTCAATGAATCTATTACACGTTGTTTTACTTGCCTCATTATTGTGTTGGTTATCAGCTTGCCGAGAGCAGCGATTACAAACCGAAAATTCCATCCTATGCACGAATTCGTGGTATCACATTGTGGAATTAGCCATCCCTTCGGGTGATGACATGGGACATGGTCCAGATATCGGATCTGATGAATGGAAATCTGTCATAGAGTTCAGGCTTGGTATTCGTGGAAAGACTGACGTCCCTGATCGGAATAGCCAAGAATGGTGCAACTATATTAATGAGTTCATTTAACAGAACAGTGTCTGACAATCGCCATGCTCCTAAACCTGAAGCTTGTTTCTGCGCGTCTAAGGCTCGTTTACTCAATAGGGTTGGAAATATACCATTCCAGAACTATCATCAAGGTCGATCCCTGCGTCATACCTGTTATTCACAATTTGTATTACCTGGAGCAATAAAGCATGGATGAATTTAGGGTAGCCCTCGCAATAGTCATCTTCTCAATAAGCAGTTATCTCGTTTACGATCTATTTGCTCATGGATTCGATTGGATTGTTCTGTTTGTGAGCATCGCCGGTTACCTATTGGTACATTACATTTGGCCAAGGCATTCCACAGGCGAAAGCGCGTGGTACGATCCAATAGAATTTGTTTTCGATCTGCCATACAGAGCAATAGCTTTGCTCATCAGGTCACTGGGTAAATTGTTGCGTAACAATGATGGCGATATAGGAATAGACCTATAGACCTGTTAACCAGACCGGGCAGTGTCGATTCCCATCACACACAGTCTAATCATTGCAAATGCTCAGCCTTTGCTGGCCGTTTTAGAAAAAAGCTAAGGAGTGTACTTGAAGCTTGTACTTTTACCAGGGTTGGATGGAACAGGGTTGTTATTCGAAGAATTCCTCTCGTTCTTTGAGGGTGAAAGTATCTTAATTTCATTACCGATTGACAGTCAGCAGGATTATAAGTCTTTAGCCAATTCCATCAAACATAAGCCACCACAAGATAACTACATACTCCTTGCTGAATCATTCTCAGGTGGACTCGTGCCACACCTGCTACAACTTTCTGGCCATCATATAAAAGGTTTAATATTTGTAGCAAGCTTTCTCAACACACCTAATAAAGCCTTGCTGACTTTGGCAAGTACTCTGCCGATAACTAAATTCGCAACTCTTCCAGCCGCTACCTATTTACACCGACACTTATTTCTCGGTATGCATGCATCACCTTATTTGGTGAGCAAATTTATAGAAGTTATTAAATCAGTGCCGGAAGCAGTACTTAGAAAGCGCATGAAATCCATGTTGGAATTGAAAAATCTTAGAATGACCTCATCAATTCCAACTGCATACATTCAGGCAACAGATGACAAATTAGTTAATACCGGCAATTGGAATGACTTCCTAAAAATATTCACGAATATAAAACTGTATAGAATTGAAGGCCCTCACTTCATATTGCAGTCAAAACCGTTTGAGTCAGCCAAGACCGTGTCAGAAATAATTATGCACCTGATTAAGTAATACCAGCCGACTATCTGTGCTGAATTAAGCGGTAAGACTTTAAAAAACTTTTAAACGAAAAAAGGCAAGCCACTACAGGCTTGCCTTTTTTCGATAAAAGCTGATTGTGTATGACTACAGCTTAACTTAAGAAGCTATAGCATTGCAGTAGTTTAAATAACTACGATATTCTCAGCTTGTGGACCTTTCTGGCCTTGAGTGACCGTAAACTCAACTTGCTGGCCTTCTGCCAGAGTTTTGAATCCCGAGCTGGCAATCGCACTAAAGTGAGCGAAAACATCTGGACCGGATTTCTGCTCGATAAAGCCAAAACCTTTAGCTTCGTTAAACCATTTAACGGTTCCAGTTACTGTATTAGACATAGTAATATCCTGTAATTTAAAAAAACAAATACGCCCTCTAGAGGCAAGGACAGTGGAAAAATAGACTGAAACTTAGAAACTACAGGACGAGGATTTTACGAATAAAATACGAAATGGAGATTGTAAACAAAAGACTTTCTTTCTACTTGGTCTTCAACCTAAAGAATTTAGCACCGCAAGTCAAGCTATTTCGCAACTCTTTCCTTAACACTCTACCGTGTGCAACCGATAACACAAGCGAACAGGCTCGCCATAACCGACGATTTAGAGATCAAGCACGGTAGTTCATCACGACAGAAGTATAAGCACTAGACAGATGGCTGCTGGAACAGCTTGGATAAAAAGAATCTTACGACCCATTGCTAAGCGAATCATGAGATTACATCATGTACTCTGACCCAGCTGCTTTATCCGGGTTTAAGCGTGCTCTCAAGCGAGCAGAATCAGAAGCGCGATATGGCTTCCATGTGTAACAGGGAATCGGAATCGATGGCCATAGGAAATAATAAACAAACCCCTATAACTTCCTTTTTTAAATCGTAACATTTGTAAAACAGGCCATAAATTCAGTATATCACTGAGCTTTCCCTACATCTTAGCGGTGAATATGGATCAATAAATGGGTGGTATTACTGTCTAACCAGGATGAATTAAGAGTGCTTATCATTCAACACTAGCCCGATCTGATTGGTACCAACTAATAAAATGATGCGAGGAGAAGGTTCATGAGCAAAATAAATGATGAAGTATTGCCGGCAAATAACGTTTACTCAGCTGATTTTGGTGACAAGGCGAAGCTTCCAATCCCTCCTGGCCGCCGTTTTGCCATATTGACTTGTATGGATGCACGACTGGACCCAGCCAAGTTTGCCGGGTTGTCTGAAGGTGATGCCCATGTCATTCGTAATGCTGGTGGTAGAGCAAGTGATGATGCTATTCGCTCACTGGTCATTTCCTACAAATTACTTGGTACACAGGAGTGGTTTGTCATTCACCACACAGACTGCGGAATGCTGACGTTCACCAATGAAATCATGAGCGACTTGCTAGCGAGCAGTCTGAAAACTTCCAGTGTCGATAAGAATGGTTGGCATCACTGCTGTCCCATAAATACTTAACGAGAAAGGCCTGACCCCCCCTTGTTTTGATACAATGAAATCGCGACAAGTCATTGATCAACA
>JAHXHU010000157.1 GCA_025656375.1 Candidatus Thiodiazotropha sp. (ex Ustalcina ferruginea)
GCCGCTACGCGACAGCGGATACCTGCCCGGGCCCTACGCCTGCCGGGGTCTACCAACCTTCGCTTCGCTCTCCAGGGTTGGTAGCGAATGTCGGTCGGCATGTTAGCCTAGCCTATCTGGAGGTCGAGGCTGAGCTTTTTTGACCCTGTACACTAAAATCGACAGGCAGCAGTGTCTTTTCAGTAATTTTTATCTAAAATACACGGTTTTAGTTGAGCCTGAACCTGTTGGTTCAGATTTTTGCCAATCTAATAGTTTTGACCGGAGTCATCAGCATGCAGCGTACCTCGCAGATTGAGCGCAATACCTTGGAGACCCAGATCAGTATTACACTGAACCTGGATGGGAAAGGTGATGCCAATTTTGCAACAGGGGTGCCATTTCTTGATCATATGATGGATCAAGTTGCCCGTCATGGACTGATAGATTTGAGCATAGCAGCCAAAGGAGATCTGCACATTGATACCCACCACACCGTGGAAGATATAGGTATCACTTTAGGTCAAGCACTGGCCAAGGCAGTGGGCGATAAAAAAGGGATTTGTCGCTATGGTCATGCTTATGTGCCATTGGATGAGGCCTTGTCGCGGGTGGTCATCGATTTTTCAGGTCGTCCCGGATTGGAATATAATCTGGCGTTTACCCGTGCGCGTATCGGTGAATTCGATGTGGATCTGTTCCAAGAATTTTTTCAGGGATTGGTCAACCATGCCGGCATCACCCTGCATATCGATAATCTGCGTGGTACCAATGCCCATCATCAGGCGGAAACAGTGTTTAAGGCCTTCGGTCGTGCTTTGCGTATGGCACTGGAGCCAGATTCGCGCATGGCCGAACGAGTACCCTCCACCAAGGGCAGTCTGTAACTAATCACGGGATCTAAGATGACACAACGTATCACCGTCATCGATTACGCTATGGGTAACCTGCGTTCTGTCGCCAAGGCGGTAGAACACGTGGCAGCGGAGGATGATGAAGTACTGGTCAGTGATGATCCGAAGCTGATACTCGACTCTGACAGGGTAGTCTTTCCCGGGCAAGGGGCAGCCAGAGACTGTATGGCGGCAATCTCCGATCACCATCTCAATCGGGCTATACTCGATGCTGCGCAGAGTAAACCGTTCCTCGGTATCTGCATGGGTCAGCAGGTACTGCTCAACTTCAGTGAAGAGAATAACGGTACCCGCCTGCTCGGACTATTTGACGGCAATGTACATCGCTTTCCCGGTGGTGTGGCCCCGGACGGCGAAGCATTGAAGATTCCGCATATGGGCTGGAACCAAGTATATCAAGGTTACGAACATCCGTTGTGGCACGGTATTGAGCAGGATAGCCGTTTCTATTTCGTACACAGCTACTATGTCGATCCTGTTCAGCAGAACCTGGTCGCGGCAACAACGGATTATGGCGTCAGTTTTGCCAGCGCCATCGCCACCAGGAATCTGTTTGCGGTACAGTTTCATCCGGAAAAGAGTGCCGATGCCGGATTACAATTGTTGCAGAACTTTGTGCATTGGAAGGTCTAACTCTCTCCCTACTACTGTTTCAGGAAAATCATCGTGTTGCTAATACCTGCTATTGATCTCAAAGATGGCCAATGTGTGCGCCTTCGTCAGGGCCGCATGGATGACAATACTGTCTTTTCTGATAAACCGTTGGAGATGGCGGCGCGCTGGGTCGATGCAGGTGGCCGCCGCCTGCACCTGGTGGACCTCAACGGGGCCTTTGCTGGAGAGCCGGTCAATGGTGAGGCAATCCGAACCATCGCCAGCGCCTATCCCGAACTGCCAATCCAGGTGGGTGGCGGTATTCGGGATGAAGCAACCATCGAAGCCTATCTGGCTGCGGGTGTCAGCTACTGCATTATTGGTACTCAGGCGGTTAAAGATCCCGCATTCGTGGCTCGTGCCTGTAAGGCCTTTCCCGGGCATGTGATTGTTGGTCTTGACGCTGAAGAGGGCAAGGTTGCCATTAATGGCTGGGCTGAAGTAACTGACCAAGAGGTGACGGAGCTTGCTCGACGATTTCAGGATGATGGTGTCTCCGCCGTTGTGTATACCGATATTGGGCGTGACGGGATGCTATCCGGACCCAACGTAGAGGCGACAACCGCACTTGCGAATGCCATTGCTATACCCGTGATTGCATCGGGTGGTATTACCGATATCAGTGATATCGAATCCCTGTGCAAGGCAGATACAGACAATATCATGGGAGCAATAACGGGGCGGGCTATCTACGAAGGTACACTCGACTTTACTGCGGGTCAGCAACTGGCGGATGAACTGGTCGGTTCATGTTGAATTATGAATTATGAATTATGAATTGTATGTGTGTGCTAAGCGCACGGGTTTTTTTTATTGAATAGGGCACAAGCGAAGTGAGCACATCAATTCATAATTCAACATTCATAATTCAAAATTGAAACAAGGTTTCCAAGAGGAAACCAGGAACAAACGTATGTTAGCTAAACGTATCATTCCCTGCCTCGATGTCGATGCGGGACGCGTGGTCAAAGGCGTGAAATTTGTCGATATCCGTGATGCGGGTGATCCGGTAGAAGTTGCACGACGCTATAATGAAGAGGGGGCCGATGAGATCACCTTTCTTGACATTACCGCCAGTTCCGATGACCGGGATACGATTGTGCGTGTGGTGGAGCAGGTAGCCAGTGAGGTCTTCATTCCACTGACCGTCGGTGGTGGAATCCGCAGTGCAGACGACATTCGTCGAATGCTCAATGCCGGTGCCGATAAGGTTGCCATCAACACGGCGGCGGTATTCAATCCCGAGTTTGTCAAACAGGCAACCGAGCGATTTGGATCGCAGTGTATCGTCGTCGCCATCGATGCCAAGCAGGTGAGCCGTGAAGGTGAGCCCCTAAAGTGGGAGATATTCACCCATGGTGGGCGTAAGCCAACCGGATTGGATGCCATCGAATGGGCAAAACGGATGAGTGATTACGGCACCGGTGAGATCCTGCTCACCAGCATGGATCGGGATGGTACAAAAATTGGGTTTGACAATGCACTTACCCGCACTATCGTCGATGCAGTACCGATCCCAGTGATTGCTTCAGGCGGTGTCGGTAATCTGCAACACTTGGTGGATGGTGTAAAGCAGGGAGGGGCCGATGCCGTATTGGCAGCCAGTATTTTTCACTTCGCCGAGTACACAGTCGGCGAGGCTAAACAGTTTATGCAGGATCAGGATGTCGAGGTGCGACTATGAGTTGGCTCGATGCGGTGAAATGGGACCAGGATGGCCTGGTACCAGCCATTGCTCAGGAGTCCGGCAGTGGCAAGATACTCATGATGGCCTGGATGAATGCTGAGGCGCTGCAACTTACCAGCGAGAGTGGGCACGCTGTCTATTGGTCACGCTCAAGGCAGAAGCTGTGGCACAAGGGTGAAGAGTCGGGCCACCAGCAGAATGTGCGAGGGATACGCATCGACTGTGATGGCGATGTGGTTCTGCTTGAGGTGGAGCAGAAGGGGGGTATTGCTTGTCATACAGGTAGGCATAACTGTTTCTATCGTGAACTGCAGGGCGATGAATGGGTGGAGATTCTGCCTGTAATAAAGGATCCCCAACAGATCTATGAGAAATAATCAGGAATAATGATTTTCCAACACGACATAGTGAGTGCTCGCCCGGAAACACTGCATATTGTCCTGGTTCCTTGCGACTGGCGGTTCTAGATGAGGATACTTCATGAGTGATGTACTACAACAATTAGCCGAGGTATTGGAACAGCGTAAACAGGCTGAACCAGACAGCTCTTATGTAGCAAAGCTGTATGCCAAGGGTCTAGACGCCATCCTGAAGAAGATTGGTGAAGAGGCAACCGAGACTGTGATGGCGGCAAAGGATGGTGTCGCCGATAAGATCGTCTATGAGACTGCCGATCTCTGGTTTCACACCCTGGTTCTGCTCGCGCACCAGGGATTGACCCCCGATCTTGTACTGCGGGAGCTGGAACGCCGCTTTGGCCTTTCTGGACTCGATGAGAAGGCCCGCAGGAGCTAGTACTGGAGACAGGAGGCATTACCTGGGTTATGATCCCAGTCCTGATGATCAGTTCAGCAACAAATTAAAAAACCGGCTCGGCCGGTGAGTGGAGAAGATTATGGGTTTTGGTGGCATCAGTATTTGGCAACTGTTGATTATACTGGCAATCGTGTTGCTGTTATTCGGCACCAAGCGACTGAAAAATATAGGTTCGGATCTGGGTGGGGCCTTAAAAGGCTTCAAGGGTGCGATGAAGGATGGTGAAGAAAAAGAAGATCAAAAGGCCAAGGAACAGATCGAGAAATCAGAGTCTGGGACAGTCGTCGATGGTGAAGTAACCTCCAAGGAGAGAGACAAGAGCTGAATAGAAACCCCTCTCATTCTCCTTCTTGAAGAGAAATAGTCATGTTTGACGTTGGTTTCTGGGAGCTGACAATCATCGCACTGGTGGCATTGATTGTGATCGGGCCTGAGCGTTTACCCAAGGTGGCCCGTACCGTAGGCCTCTGGTTAGGTCGCGGAAGACGTTTTATTGCCAATGTGAAAGCGGATATCGACAAAGAGATCAAGGCAGAGGAGCTCAAGGAAGTTATCGAGAAACAGGCAACCTTGGCCAATCCGGTGCATGAGATTCTTGAAGAGACGCGCAATGATCTCAATCAGATCAAGCGGGAAGCGGCCAAGCAGGTAGAAGAGAGTCAGGCGGCACACGATTCACACAACGTTACTGACAGTAAAGGCCAGTCTTAATAGAGATGTCGGCCGAGAATACCCCTAATGTCACCACCCAGGAGCAGCCACTGGTAGCTCACTTGATCGAATTGCGTGATCGTGTGCTGCGCATGGTGATAGTCGTACTGGCTGTGTTTCTGGTGCTGTTCCCATTCGCTAACGATCTCTATAGCGCGATTGCAGGGCCGATGCGTGCTGCGCTGCCGGAAGGCAGCACCATGATCTCCACCAAACCTATCGATCCATTCCTGATTCCATTCAAATTAAGTCTGCAACTGGCTGTTTTTGGTGCTGTTCCTTTTATTCTCTACCAGTTTTGGGCCTTTGTTGCGCCAGGTCTCTATAGGCATGAGAAGCGACTGGTTATACCCTTGCTGATTTCCAGCACATTACTCTTCTACCTGGGGATGGCCTTCGCCTATTTTGTGGTCTTTCCTCTGGTGTTTGCCTTTCTTGCCGGTACAGCGCCGGAAGGTGTCGAAGTCGCCACCGACATGGGGAGTTACCTCGATTTTGTGATGACGCTCTTCTTCGCTTTTGGTATTGCCTTCGAGGTCCCGATTGCAACCATCATATTGGTATGCATGGGTGTTACTACACCCGAAAAACTGCGCCACAAGCGTCCCTATGTCATCGTCGGCGCATTTGTCGCAGGCATGTTTCTGACGCCGCCGGATGTGATTTCGCAGACACTGCTTGCATTCCCGATGTGGATTTTGTTCGAATTGGGGCTCATTTTCTCCAAAGGTTTCGTTAAACAGCACCGCCACCCTGTTCCCGCAACTGCAGGAGCTGAGATGAGTGAATACAAGGAAGATTCTCCGGATGAAATGGTGGGTAGTGATATAGATCCTGCCCAAGAGTATATTGACCCTGACCGCTTTGTTCCTCTCTCGGATGATGAGATGGAAGCTGAGCTGGACGAAATCGAAGAAGAAGAGAGCGGAGAAACAGGGGTCAGTGCTGACAGTGAAGATAGTCATAAAACGAAGCTGCGGCAAGTTCAGTAATACAGAAATAGTGGTGACGTGGAGAAAGCCAGAGATCTGCTCTCGCTGAGCGCCATGGAAGGCTGAAAGCCGAGGCGGTTAGTCCCCGGCAGCCGTGAGGCGAGACTGTAGACCCGCCGTGCCTTGCGCC
>JAHXHU010000186.1 GCA_025656375.1 Candidatus Thiodiazotropha sp. (ex Ustalcina ferruginea)
AGCCCACACTGGCTGTTGCCGGTGATATCCTGTTGCCGACACGAGGGGAACATTATAAGCTATGATACTGCAAGGTAGCGAACCGGTCATAGTCACGGGTCAGTTATTTGTGCTGAGGCCAAAATCCAAGCAATTGATGCCCAAATTCCTCGCCTGGTATCTGAACCAGAAGACAGCACAGCACTATTTTCTCAGTCATCGTACCGGCACAGGTATACCCATGTTAAACAAGCAACCCTTGGGGCTGTTGAAGATTCCCATGCCACCTCTGGAGACCCAGCAAAAAATCGTCGCCATACATGATCTGTGGGTGCAGGAAAGAGAAGTCACCGAGCAACTACTCGACAATCGTGAAACAATGATCAACGGCATCTTTCATAATCTCTTGGAGTAATAAGCGATATGCCCCCAAAGCAGAAAAAAGCCCCTCAGGACAGCGTCGGCCAGGACAAGATCAACAGCGCCCTGTGGGCCGCCTGCGATACCTTTCGAGGCACCGTCGATTCCGCCGTCTACAAGGACTATCTTCTCACCATGCTGTTTCTCAAGTACCTCTCCGATGTCTGGCAGGACCACTACGACGACTACAAAGCGCAACATGGCGACAGCCCGGAGCTGATCGAAGAGCTGCTCAAGAACGAGCGTTTCGTGCTGCCCAAGTCGGCCAACTTCTACGCCCTCTACGAACAGCGCTACGAGCCGGGCAACGGCGAACGCATCGACAAGGCCCTGCATGCCATCGAGGACGGCAACGGCAGCAAACTACGCGACGGCGACCACGGCGTGTTTCAGGACATCTCCTTCAACTCCACCAAGCTGGGGGACGAGGCGCAGAAAAACGACGTGCTGCGCCACCTTCTGGAGGACTTCAACAAGCCCGAGCTCGACCTGCGACCCAGCCGGGTGGGTAAAAAAGACATCATCGGCGACGCCTACGAATACCTGATCGACCGCTTCGCCGCCGGCGCCGGCAAGAAGGCGGGGGAGTTCTACACTCCCGCCGCCGTCTCCGAACTGATCGCCGAACTGGTGGTGCCAAAAAAGGGTGATGACATCTGTGACCGCGCCTGCGGTTCCGCCTCTCTGCTGATGAAATGTGGCCGCCAGATAAAAAAGCGCTACAAGGGTTCCAAGCAATACCAGCTGTTCGGTCAAGAGGCCATCGGCAGCACCTGGGCTCTGGCCAAGATGAACATGTTCCTCCATAGGGAAGACAACCACATCATCAAATGGGGCGACACCCTGCGCAATCCGCGCCTGCTCGACAAGCATGAAAACCTGCGCTACTTCGATGTGGTGGTGGCCAATCCCCCCTTCTCCCTGGAGAAGTGGGGGCATGACACCGCCGGAGACGACAGACACAACCGGTTCCTCCGTGGCGTCCCCCCCAGGACCAAGGGCGACTACGCCTTCATCCTGCACATGATCGAAATCATGAAAGCGAAGACAGGGCGCATGGGGGTGGTAGTGCCTCACGGGGTGCTGTTCCGTGGTTCCAGTGAAGGCAAGATCCGTACAAAGCTGATTGAAGAAAACCTGCTGGATGCGGTCATCGGCCTGCCGGAAAAACTCTTCTACGGTACCGGCATTCCCGCTGCGATTCTGATCTTCAAAAAGAAGAAACAGGACGACAAGGTTTTATTCATCGACGCCAGCCGGGAATACCGTGACGTTAAGAACCAGAATCAGCTTACCGATGAGAACATCGCCAAGATAGTCGCCGCCTACAAGACCAGGGAGAGTGTCGATAAATACGCCTACCTTGCCGGACTGGATGAGATCCGGGAAAACGATTTCAATCTCAATATTCCCCGTTATGTTGATACCTTTGAGGAAGAGGAAGAGATTGATCTTGTAGCAGTGCGCAAGGAGCGAAGCGAAAGAAGCTCAAAGCTGAATTGGCAGACCTGGAAAAAAAGATGGATAAATATCTTGAGGAATTGGGTTATGGTACCTGAAGGATGGCATATCTATAAGCTGGGTGATCTAGGGTGTGGCTCTCGCCCTGCAGTTAAAGCTGGACCTTTCGGTTCATCATTAAAAAAATATTTTTATGTTTCAGAGGGCTATAAAATTTATGGCCAGGAACAGGTGATTAAAAATGATGCTTTTTATGGTGATTACTTTATAAACGAAGGAAAGTTTGCTGAGTTGGAATCATGCTCAGTATTACCGGGTGATATACTAGTCAGCTTAGTTGGTACTTTGGGAAAAATATTACTAATACCAAATAACGCTTCAAAGGACATTATAAATCCACGTCTAATTCGTATTTCACCTGATAAAAATAAAACAGAACCCTTATACCTAAAATATTATTTAGAGGATAAATGGACACAAAATCTACTCCTTAGAAGAGCCCAAGGTGGAACCATGGGCGTATTGAATGCAGGTGTTTTTAAGTCCTTACCATTACTACTGCCTCCACTATGCGAGCAATTCGAAATCGCCCAAATCCTCTCCACCTGGGACAAGGCCATTGAAACCACCGAAAAGCTGATTGATAACAGCAAGGCGCAGAGAAAAGCGCTGATGCAGCAACTGCTGACGGGGAAGAGACGGTTCCCTGAATTTAGTAACAAATGGGTAAAAACTAGGCTTTGTTATATAGCTTATATCAATCCATGCAAACCAGAGAAGCCAGAGGACGAGCAAGTTTCATTTGTTAGTATGGATTCGGTATCTGAGCATGCCAGACTACTTCGTTTCGAGAATCGCCAGTATAGTGAAGTAGAGAAAGGATTTACTTCTTTTATAAATAATGATGTTTTAGTGGCAAAAATCACTCCTTGCTTTGAAAATGGTAAGGGTGCTTATGCAAAAGAGCTCACCAATGGAATCGGTTTTGGAAGTACCGAGTTCCACGTTATCAGAGCAAAAAATGGAATATGTTCAAAACTCATTTATCACATAACTAATAGCTTTGAATTTCGTTTTCATGGTAGGGCAAACATGCAAGGATCTGCAGGCCATAAGCGCGTTCCAACTGATTATTTGAGATTATATAAATTCTATTGGCCAGTAGACTTCAAGGAGCAAACGAAGATTGCCAATATGTTGGATACAGTAGCCTCGGAGATTGAATTCTTATCTAATGAAACTGCTGCTCTAACAAATCAAAAAAAAGCCCTCATGCAACAACTCCTCACCGGCAAGTATCGTGTGAAAGTGGACAATCTAAGAACCACTGAGGTAACAGCTTAGTGCTCCTTCAGAACCAATACTGCTCTTCATTCCGGCATGCGCTCGAATGACATGGATTTAATAGAATATATTTTTGGACAGGGACTCATGTAGGAACGACCCATGGCCGCACTACCCGAAACTAAAGAACAATACAGTAGCCACATTCCGGCCCTGAAGACCCTGCTGGCCCTGGGCTGGGACTATCTCTCCCCTGCCGACTGTTTGAACAAGGGCGGCGACAACCGTTCGGTGGTGCTGAAGAGCGAACTGATCGAGAGCCTGAAAAAACGCCGTTTCGAGTACAAGGGCGAAACCTATCCGCTCTCCCCCAATGCCATCGAGCAGATTGTTCGTGAGTTCTCCTCCCCGGGGTTGAACGAGGGCCTGTTGAGCGCCAGCCATCGCATCTACGACAAGCTCTGTCTGGGTGTAACGGTCACCGAATTCATCGACGGCAAGAAACATGCTCCCACCATCCCCATCATCGACTGGGACGACCTTGCCGGCAACAGCCTCCTGGTCACCGAGGAGATGGAAGTACTCAGCACAGCGGGCACCCATACCCGCCGTCCCGATATCGTCTGCTTTGTCAACGGTCTACCCCTGGTGGTGATCGAGGCCAAGCGGCCCGATGCCGGCAACCCCAACAAGCGCATGACTGAAGAGGGCATCAGCCAGACCCTGCGTAATCAGAGGAGCGATGAGATTCCCCATCTGTTTGTTTTTGCCCAGTTGTTGCTGGCCATCAGCAACACCGATGGACGTTACGGCGCCACTGGGACGATCAAGAAGTTCTGGGCGAGATGGCAGGATGAGGCATTTTCAGAAGCGCATTTTCATAACGTCAAGAATACGCCATTGAACCCGGCGATCACTGCCGACCTGTTTGCCGGTAAGCCTACCAAGATAAGCCACTATTTTGCCCAACTCTGGGCCGGTGAAGAGTTGCCCACCGAACAGGACCGACTGCTGATCAGTCTGCTGACGCCGTCACGCCTGTTGGAGTTCGTGCGCTATTTTATTCTTTATGATCGTAAAGCGGGGAAGATCGCCGCCCGCTATCCCCAAGCGTTTGGCATCAAGGCGCTGATTGAGCGTGTCAATCAACGTGCCCCCGACGGCAGTCGTGAGGGTGGCGTGCTCTGGCACACCACCGGTTCCGGCAAATCCTTCACTATGGTGTTTCTGTGCAAGGCGCTGCTGCTGCATCCCTCGCTCAAGGAGAGCCGCATTGTGCTGGTGACCGATCGCATCGATCTGGAGAAACAGTTGGCCAATACCTTTCTCTCCGGTGGCGCTTTCGGTTCCATCATTGCTTCCAAGAAAGAGGGAGAGAAGTCTAAGGCCCGCTCAGGCAAGGATCTGGCCAAACGCATCGGCCAGGGTAGTGAGCGGATTATCTTTGCCATCATCAACAAGTTCAATACTGCCTCCAAACAGCCCGAGTGCTACAACCCCTCGGACAAGCTGATCGTGCTCATCGACGAGGGTCATCGCAGCCAGGGAGGGGAAAACAATGAGCGCATGCGCAAGGCTCTGCCCAATGCGGCCTATATCGCCTTTACCGGCACGCCCCTGTTAAAGAACGACAAGACCACCAACAAGTTCGGCCCCATCGTGCATGCCTATACCATGCAACGGGCCGTGGAGGACGGCACCGTTACGCCGCTGCTCTATGAAGAGCGAAAACCGGAGCTGACGGTGAATGACAAGGCCATCGACAACTGGTTCGATAAGATCACTACCGGTCTGTCCGAGGAGCAGAAAACAGACATGAAGAAGCAGTACGCCCGTAAGGGGGAGATCTACAAATCGCGCAACCGCATCGAGCTGATCGCCTGGGATATCGCGCTTCACTTCAACGAGCATATCAAGCAGCTGCGGCTGGGACTGAAAGGGCAGATCGCCTGCGACTGCAAACGCTCTGCCATTCACTACAAGCAATACCTGGACGCCACTGAACTGGTGAGCAGTGCGGTGGTGATCTCACCGCCGGACAGCCGTGAAGGCAATGAGGCGGTGGACGAGTCCAAACGCCCGCTGGTACAGAAATGGTGGAAGGAGAATATCGGTCATGACGCCGAGGGCTATGAAAGAGCAGTATTGGCGAATTTCGGCGAAGAGGGCGATCCGGATCTGTTGATTGTGGTGGATAAGCTGCTGACCGGATTCGACGAACCCCTCAACGCTGTGTTGTATATCGACAAGCCCCTGAAGGAGCACAACCTGATCCAGGCCATCGCCCGGGTCAACCGGCTGCATGAGGAGAAGCAGTACGGCCTGCTCATCGACTACCGGGGTATTCTGGAAGAGCTGGATAGTGCCATTGAAAAGTTCCAGGACTTGGCCAGTCGCACCCAGGGAGGCTACGACATCGACGATATCGATGGCCTCTATCATCAGATGAGCGCCGAGTACAAACAACTACCCCGTTTGCGTGACCGGCTATGGTCGGTCTTCGCCGGGGTAAAAAATCGCCGGGACCTGGAACAGTTCCGTCAGATCCTGATCCCTGAATATCGGGAAGACGAAGACGGCAACAACTATGACACACGACAGAAGGCGCGTGATGATTTCTATGCTGCGCTGACGCAATTCGGCCTGTGCAAGTGAGTCTTCGATCTCGTGATGTCATTTATGCGTCCCAGGCATAAAAGACACTCGATCTTTGACAGCCTATTCATGCCCCTGCCGT
>JAHXHU010000113.1 GCA_025656375.1 Candidatus Thiodiazotropha sp. (ex Ustalcina ferruginea)
GGTACGGTCAGGCGGTCACTGCTGTAGAGTCCTTCATAACTAAAGCGGTCACGATCAGAGATCCAGGTCTCATTGATAGACTCATTGTCTCTGGGATGAACACGCATCACTTTGTTGTTGCGCAGATGCAAATTAACATTTGAGCCCAGACTGTCGTGTGGAGCCACAGCCTCTACCTGCGTCAACTCCCAGGCACGCGCATTGAAACGAAAAGGTTTTGATGTCAAAGCACCGACCGGGCAGAGGTCAATGATATTACCGGAAAGTTCCGAATCGATACTCTTCTCGATATAGGTACCTATCACGGTATGTTCACCACGACCTGTGGCTCCCATCTCACGGATGCCGGCAATCTCATCACCAAAACGCACACAACGAGTACAGTGGATACAGCGGGTCATATCGGTGGCAATCAATGGGCCGATATTCTTGTCGGCCACGACACGCTTGCCTTCGCTATAGCGGGAGACATCCTGGCCATATCCAATGGCCACGTCCTGAAGTTCGCACTCACCACCCTGATCACAGATCGGGCAATCCAGTGGATGGTTGATGAGTAGAAACTCCATGGTCCCCTTCTGCGCGGCCAGCGCCCTGGGGGAGCGGGTATAAACTTTCATGCCATCGCTGACCGGTGTGGCGCAAGCGGGCAAGGGTTTCGGTACCTTCTCCACCTCGACCAGGCACATACGGCAATTAGCTGAGATGGAGAGTTTTTTATGGTAGCAAAAACGAGGGATGCGAATACCTGCCGCATCGGTAACCTCGATCAGCATCGCCCCTGCTTTCACCTGCAGTTCGCGACCGTCCACTTCTATGGTGACTGTAGAATCTGTCATCTTCGTATGCTATCTCTCATGACCTCAGCCGACCCCGATCATGCAACGTTTATGGTCGATATGATACTGAAATTCATCGCGGTAATGGCGCAACATACCCTGCACCGGCATGGCGGCTGCGTCTCCCAAGGCACAAATGGTCTTGCCACTGATCTTGCTTGCCACGTCATCCAGCAGATCAAGGTCTTCCTGACGGCCTTGACCCGTTTCGATTCGATGTACTACCCGATAGAGCCAACCTGTACCTTCTCGGCAAGGCGTGCATTGTCCGCATGACTCTTCATGATAGAAATAGGACATGCGTTCCAGGATCTTGACCATACAGTTTCTCTCGTCAAGAACGATGACTGCACCTGAACCCAGCATCGAGCCTGCACCGGCGATCGAATCGTAATCCATATTGAGTTCCATCATCTGTTCCCCGGGGATGATTGGAGCAGAGGAACCACCTGGTATCACAGCTTTTATCTTATGCCCATCCTTCATACCACCGGCCATCGCCAACAGTTCAGAGAATGGGGTCCCCATTGGGATCTCGAAAACGCCCGGATTGTTGATGTTGCCTGAAATGGAGAACAACTTCGATCCACCACTGTTCTTAACGCCGATATCGGCGAACCACTCCCCCCCCTTTTCCATAATCATCGGAATCGAGGCGAGACTCTCTGTATTATTGATAATCGTAGGGCGTCCATATAGACCAAAGTGGGCAGGAAAAGGGGGTTTATAGCGAGGCTGACCCTTCTTCCCCTCGATGGATTCCAGCAGAGCTGTCTCTTCGCCACAGACATAGGCGCCAGCTCCAAGGTGGGCATGCAGTTCGAAATCGAAGCCGGAACCCAACAGATTCTCACCCAGATATCCGGCGCTTCGTGCATCTTCCAAAGCCTGTTCGAAACGTTCGTAGGGTTCCCAGAACTCGCCTCTGATATAGTTATAACCACGGGTTGCACCGATCGCATACCCGGCAATAACCATACCTTCTATCAACTGGTGTGGGTTGTAACGCAGTATATCCCGATCCTTGAAGGTACCTGGTTCGCCTTCATCGGAATTGCATACCACATATTTCTGACCGGGCGCATTACGGGAGATGAAACTCCATTTCAAACCCGTCGGAAAACCTGCACCACCCCGTCCCCTCAGCCCTGACATCTTGACCTCTTCAACGATCGCTTCAGGCGCCATCTTTTCTGTGAGGATCTTTTTCAACATCTCATAACCGCCACGACTCTGATACTGCTCAAGCAGCCAGGGGCGTTCAAGATCCAGGGTTCGTAAGCAGACTTCGTTGGCCATCCGTTTTTTACTCCAGGCCTTCCAGGATCGCATCGACGATCTCCGGAGTCAGGTTTTCGTAATATTGTTTACCGATTTGCATCATCGGTGCCCCACCGCAGGCCCCCAGACACTCAACTTCCTTGAGAGAGAAGCGACCATCTTCAGTCACCTGGCCAAAGCCGATACCGAGCTTCTTCTCAAGATGCTCGACGATCACATCGGATTTATTGGTCATACAGGAGACATTTGTACAAACACAGATTTTATGTTTGCCGACCGGTTTCAACTCATACATCGAGTAGAAGGTCGCAACTTCATAGACCGCGATAGATGGCATATCCAGATAGGCTGCAACCTGATCTATCAACTGATTGGTCAGCCAGCCACCATTCTCATCCTGCACAATCATCAATGCACCCATCACAGCGGACTGTTTCCATTCTGCCGGGTACTTGGCAATCCAACGATCTATCTCCGCCCTGACTTCAGGCGTGAAGTGTTCCGTTTTATCTTTTACTGTTGTTGTTGTCATCTAAATATTGTCTTAACGGTCTATCTCACCAAACACCACGTCCATGCTACCGATTACCGCTACCACGTCGGCCAGCATATGTCCCTTGACCATCTCATCCATGGCGGCAAGGTGGGGGAACCCCGGGGCGCGTATCTTCAAACGGTAGGGCTTGTTGGCTCCATCGGAGATGATGTAGCAACCAAACTCCCCTTTTGGCGCCTCAACAGCCGCATAGGCCTCACCCACAGGGGGACAGAAACCCTCTGTAAAGAGCTTGAAGTGATGAATCAAACTCTCCATATCATCTTTCATCTCATTACGGCTTGGTACAGTGATCTTGTTGTCGTCCAACATCACCGGACCCGGATTCTTGCGCAGCCAATCGATACATTGCTGGATGATACGGTTGGATTGGCGCAACTCTTCGATACGCACCAGGTAGCGATCATAACAGTCGCCCTCTTTACCGACGGGGATATCGAAATCCACCTTATCGTAAGCTGCATAAGACTGTTTTTTGCGTAGATCCCAGGCAATCCCTGAACCACGAAGCATGGGACCGGTAAAGCCCAGCTGCATGGCCCGTTCAGGAGAGACGACAGCAATGCCAACTGTACGCTGCTTCCAGATACGATTGTCGGTCAACAGGGTTTCGTACTCATCCACCAAACCAGGAAAACGATTACAAAAATCCTCAATAAAATCGAGCAAGGAACCTTGTCGGGCCTGATTGCGGACTTCGACATCCCGTCCAGTGACCCATTGGCTGGCCTGATACTGAGGCATCTGCTCAGGCAGATCCCGATAGACGCCACCCGGACGATAGTAGGCAGCATGCATACGGGTGCCAGAAACCGCTTCATAGCAGTCCATCAGATCCTCACGCTCCCGAAAGGCGTACAGAAATACCGTCATTGCACCCACGTCGAGGGCATGGGTGCCCAACCACATCAGATGGTTGAGGATACGGGTAATCTCATCGAACATCGTGCGAATGTACTGTGCTCGTATCGGCGCCTCGATCCCCAGCAGTTTTTCGATTGCCCGTACATAACCATGTTCGCTGCACATCATCGACACATAGTCGAGACGATCCATGTAGGGAATGCTCTGATTATAGGGCTTACTCTCTGCCAGCTTCTCGGTCGCACGATGCAGCAGACCGATATGTGGATCAGCGCGTTCTATAACCTCACCATCCATCTCAAGCACCAGACGTAATACACCATGGGCAGCTGGATGCTGAGGTCCGAAATTTAGGGTGAAGTTACGAATTTCAGGCATCGCTGGCATCCTGCGTTGCATTATCTTCGTTCAGATAACGATTATCATCACGGGTCACACGTGGTACCAATGTACGAGGGTCGATGCTCACCGGTTCGTAGATCACTCGGGCCAAGTGAGGGTCGTAACGCATCTCCACCTGACCGATGAGTGGGAAGTCCTTGCGGAAGGGGTGACCGATGAAACCATAATCGGTGAGGATACGTCGCAGATCGGGATGACCGTCAAAGAGGATGCCATAGAGATCAAAGGCCTCCCGTTCAAACCAGTTTGCGCTCTGCCAAACCGATACAACCGACGCAACAATTGGATGTTCGGTATCGACAAAGACTCTTAGTCGTAACCGACAATTATTGCTGATTGAGAGCAGGTGATAGACCGCTGCAAAGCGGTTCGATTGCATCGATTCCAATTGACCGATGGGTAGCACGCCTTGACCGATGGGTAGCACGCCACGTCCAAATCCGGTGTTTGGCGCACTGTCTGTCTGCCATTCGGATTGACCATACGTTGAATAATCGACACCACAAATATCGATCAATTCCTGAAAGCCGAAGCTGTCATCTTCCCGGAGGCGCATCGCAACATCGCTGAGACATTCAACGGGTACGACAAGTGTGGCCTCGCCATTGCTGCGTTCGACCTGACAGCCAATGTCGTTAAATGCCTGGGTAAGATTTTCTGCCAGCCGATCGAGGCGATCAGGCATCCCATTCTGCGCACCGCTGCTCATGATCTCTCCACCTTAGCGAGCTATTGTACTGGTTCGACGAATCTTGTCCTGCAACTGCAGTACACCATAAAGAAGCGCTTCAGCAGTAGGAGGACACCCGGGAACATAGATATCCACCGGTACCACACGATCACAACCCCTGACCACAGCATAGGAGTAGTGGTAGTAACCGCCACCATTGGCACAAGAGCCCATTGAGATGACCCAGCGTGGTTCAGCCATCTGATCATAGACTTTGCGCAATGCCGGCACCATTTTATTCACCAGCGTGCCTGCCACAATCATCACATCCGATTGGCGCGGACTCGGCCGGAATATGATACCGAAACGATCCATATCGTAACGTGCTGCCGCAGCATGCATCATCTCTACCGCACAGCACGCCAGGCCAAAGGTCATTGGCCACATGGATCCTGTTCGTGCCCAGTTGATCAATTTATCTGCAGAGGTGGTGATAACACCCTTCTCCAGAATGCCTTCAATGCCCACAATCGTCGACCTCCGGAAGCACTAAAATCCTGTTCGCTATACGCATGGTTACTCCCATTCCAGCGCTCCCTTCTTCCATTCATAGATAAAGCCAATCACAAGAATACCGAGAAAGACCATCATGGCTATGAACCCGGCCATGCCGATCTGATCCAGTACCACTGCCCAAGGAAAGAGAAAGGCAATTTCGAGATCGAAGATAATGAAGAGGATAGCAACCAGATAGTAGCGCACATCGAACTTCATGCGCGAATTCTCGAATGCTTCAAAACCACATTCATAGGGGGAAATTTTTTCATCGTCAGGCTTTCGGGTGCCCAACAGAAAACCCAGTCCGATAACAACGCCACCCAACACAAAGGCTATAGCGAGAAAGATCAGGATGGGTAAATAATTTTCGAGCATTAGTATGCTGCCCCCTTTCGTCGTTCAATCATTATCGTTTTAAGCGAATCTTCAGGGAAGGCCAGCAGTCTATCCTTTGCTGCGTTATCGTGTCAAGTAGGAGCTAAAGTCATAATACCAAGAATTTCAATAGATTATAACACTTTTGCGGACATAAAAAAACGGTATTAGGTTGAAAGTAGCTATTACCGTTTTTAATGTTGGTACCGATGGCCGGATTTGAACCGGCACGGCTTACGCCACTACCCCCTCAAGATAGCGTGTCTACCAATTCCACCACATCGGCAAAAAAACAAGCGCTTGCTTCTTACTCCTTAGCCTGC
>JAHXHU010000172.1 GCA_025656375.1 Candidatus Thiodiazotropha sp. (ex Ustalcina ferruginea)
CGGCAGGGGCATGAATAGGCTGTCAAAGATCGAGTGTCTTTTATGCCTGGGACGCATAAATGACATCACGAGATCGAAGACTCACTTGTGCTAATGTCCTGCCTTAAAGAAGTCAGCTGCAAGTTTTTCGTCTTCAAGGTGGGCAACTGGACGTGTTGTATATAACAGGGAGGGAAACTGTTAATGCATGAGACTCAGTGGCAATTGCTACCTAAAGTGCTAAGTGAGGATGAGGCGTTTCAGGCGGCATTACTTGATGTACATCATGAGATCTATAACAATTTTTTCAGTGATGATCCACTGACAAACAGTAAACTGGGATTCCACCTTCATGCCTACCGGAGAAGCAGTGGCTGGCGTGTGGTATTGATCCTGACCCCCTGGATGCTGTCACGACTTCTTTTCCCTGAGAATGATCCACAGATCGTCATCCCCGTAGGATGGAGCGGTGAAGAACGCGGTGACATGGAATACCAGGTATTAGGGCCATCCCTACGCTTGGGTTGGAGCGGTGATTACATGCAAGCACACCTGAACTTCCATCCCCGACTCGGCCACTATCTGCTTCAGCCTATTTCGCTGAAGATGTGTTCCTATACTTCTCCACTTGAGGTATTTGAAGCATGCTTCCCCAACCTCCACCACCTGGCGTTTCAATAGTGAGCTGATCACCCGGTCCAACCATCAGATTAACCTTGGACGGCAGCGGCTTGCCATTGAGACTATTGATGCCCGGCGCTCCTGGCTGACCGCCAGCAATTCCCCACGGCTGATGGGTACGCCGCTCTGTCAGCAGGGTAACCTGAGTCGGCGCTAGGAACTTAAAGGTCCTGGCCACGCCCTCACCACCACATCTCACACCTTTCCCACCCGAACCATGGCGCAATCCATACTGTTTTATCTGTACCGGAAAGCGTGTCTCGATCACCTCGATAGGTGTATTCAGGGTATTGGTCATATGGGTCTGAACCCCATTCAGTCCACCACCGGTCCTGCCCGCACCCATCCCTCCACCAATGGTCTCGTAATAGTCCCAACGGAAGTCACCACTATCACTGCCCATTGCAAGATTATTCATACTGCCATGACTGGCTGCCGGTATCTCATCAGGCAGCACCTGCGCGAGGGCACCCAGTACCACATCCACCACCCGGGTGCCGGTCTCCACATTACCCGCCGCTACAGCAGCAGGGCGCTTTGCATTGAGCAGACAGCCTTGCGGGGCATACAGCTCTATGGGTCTGAAACTGCCTGCACAGGCAGGTGTCTGGGAAGGCATAAGACAACGAAAGACGTAGTAGACTGCGGCGGCTGCCACCGAAAGAGGGCAATTGATATTACCAGGGACCTGCTGAGCCGTACCGGTGAAGTTGACAAGGATATGTTCTGCTTCAACCACCAGCCTGACACAAATGGGTATATCGCTATTACCCTGGCCGTCATCATCCATAAAATCCTCGAAGCTGTATTCGCCCACCGGTATGCGTTTAAGCGCCTCTCTCGCCAATCGTTCAGCATAGGCGTTGAGGGAGTCAAGGCCACTGAGGAACGTGCCCCTGCCCCACTCATCAATCAATAACTCAAGACGGTTCAGACCACTGCGATTGGCGCTGATCTGTGCTGCGAAATCTCCTTTCGATTCACTGAGGTTACGATTATCCCTTGTGATCTCTGCCAAAAAGCCATCTTCGATTTGCCCCCCTATGACCAATTTACCCGGCGCAATAATACGCCCCTCCTGCTCCAGGGTGCGAGAGACTGGCATCGAACCCGGTGAACTGGCGCCAATATCGGCATGATGGGCTCGGTTGACCAGGAAAGCGGTCAGTTGATCATCATAAAAAAGCGGTGCAATGAGCGTAACATCAGGCAGGTGCGTCCCCCCCATAAAAGGGTCATTGAGCACAACCATATCACCCGCATGCCACTCGACTTTGGAAACAATATCCGCCATCGCATAGGCCATACTGCCAAGGTGGACAGGGATATGCGCAGCCTGGGCGCAAAGCGCTCCCTGAGCATCAAACACGGCACAGGAAAAATCGAGCCTGTCACGAATATTGGGAGAAAAGGAGGCATTGCGTAGAACCACACCCATTTCATCGCAGATCGCCTCCAGACGTGAGGCAAAAATATTCAGTTCGATCGGGTTCATACTCACTTCAAGTACCAAATAAGGGTGGTATCATTTTCCCCTACAATGTCCCCTGTTGCATCCCTGCATTGGCATCGTTAGAATAGCCGACCTTTCTACTGGGTTTTAATCGGATCCTCGACATTACCAGGATCACTACAAGTATTCATATCGTACACATAAGGAGTCTTATCTCATGGCACACGAACTACCTGCCCTGCCCTATGCTATTGACGCACTGGAGCCTGTTATCTCTAAAGAGACACTGGAATTCCATCACGGTAAACACCACAACACCTATGTGACCAATCTGAACAACCTGATACCCGGCACTGAGTTCGAGAATGCCTCCCTTGAAGAGATCGTTATGAAATCCTCCGGTGGCGTCTTCAACAACGCCGCCCAGATCTGGAATCATACCTTCTACTGGAACTGCCTGCGCAGCCCGAATGACGCCAATGCACCAAGCGGTGCATTGGCCGATGCCATCAACAGCACCTTTGGCTCTGTCGATGAGTTCAAGAAGAAATTTGCAACGTCCGGCGCTACAAATTTTGGTTCCGGTTGGACATGGCTGGTGCAGAATGAAGATGGCAGCCTGGAGATCTTCAACACGTCCAATGCCGGCAGCCCAATGACTTCCGGTAAAACGGCCCTGCTGACTGCTGACGTCTGGGAGCACGCCTACTACATCGACTACCGTAATGCACGCCCCGCCTACCTGGAAGCATTCTGGAAAGTGGTCAACTGGGACTTTGTTGCAACTAACATGAGTTAAGTGACTTCAGAGACCCCGTTACCTTCGGGTAACGGGGTTTTTTTATTGTGTGATCGGCGACAATGGAGCCTGCTTGTTAGTCAACACGACTCA
Source organism: Candidatus Thiodiazotropha sp. (ex Ustalcina ferruginea) (assembly GCA_025656375.1). GTDB lineage: Bacteria > Pseudomonadota > Gammaproteobacteria > Chromatiales > Chromatiaceae > Thiodiazotropha. The sequence goes on from JAHXHU010000172.1 coordinate 3,006, forward strand.
TACTTCATTTTCTACAGTCATCACCCTGATCAGGTTTGTACCACCCGTCGTCTGACTATAGCCACTGGTGGCAATGGCGATATCACCTCGATTCAGCACACCCCGTTTTCTAGCCTGATCAATACAAAATCCAATCTTCGCCTCATCCGCCGTGCTCTCCTCCGGATAGAGTATGGGTAACACACCCCAATTCATACACAGCCGCCGCGTCACCCTGGGTGACTTGGTGACGGCTAGAATAGGACACTCCGGTCGATGTTTTGAGATCAGCCTTGAGGTGAAGCCGGTCTCGGTCAAACTGATAATGGCAGCAGCATCAAGTTGGTCCGCCATGCTGGCAGCCGAATGACTGACCGCTTCTGTCACCACATTGGAGGGATGGGGAATGATACGTTGGAGATATCCATACTCACGCAACGAAGCCTCTGTGCGTATCGCCAACATCTCCATCGTCTTTACTGATTCCACTGGATAGTCGCCCATCGCTGACTCACCTGACAGCATAACCGCTGATGAACCATCCAGGATGGCGTTCGCCACATCACTCGCTTCAGCACGGGTCGGTTTTGGGTTGTGCTCCATTGAGGCCAGCATCTGGGTAGCTGTAATGACAGGTTTTCCATTGCTTACCGTAATACGGATGATCTTCTTCTGCATACTCGGTACATCTGCCAACGGTAGCTCGACCCCCATATCACCTCGTGCCACCATAATGCCGTCAGCCGCCGCCACAATCGATTCGAGATTGTCGATGCCAGCCCGGTTCTCGATTTTGGCGATAATCGGGATGTTCACCCCTTTATCCAACAGAATCTCTCGCATCCTGTTGACTTCATCGGCGTCCTGAATAAATGAAGCGGCGATATAGTCGACATCATTCTCTGCTGCAAAAGAGAGTTCCTGAAGAATATCATCTCGATGTTCCGGTTCCACCGCCGTCATGGAGAGTTGCGTATTGGGTAAATTGACACCCTTGTTCTCTTTTAGAGTGCCGCCTAACACAACCTTACAGCGAACCTCCCGATCCATAACCGATTGAACAACCAGTTCCAAGGCGCCATCATCAAGAAGAATGACATCACCCGGGTTTACCTCCTGATTCAACCGCTGATAGGTGACTGAAACACCTTTTTGATCACCGCTTCGCCCATCGGTAAAGAGCGAGAATGCATCCCCGGATGCCAGCTCGATAGGACCTTGACGAATCTTGCCTGTGCGTATCTCTACACCCCGCGTATCGATCATGATGGCAACTGGAATTGTAAGATTTTCGGATGCCTGGCGAATGCGCGCGATACGTTGATTGTGCTCCTCATAATTACCATGAGAGAGATTGAGTCGCGCAACACTCATGCCGGCCACAATCATCTCTTCGAGAATCTTAACCGAATCCGAGGCCGGTCCAATGGTAGCCACGATTTTTGTTTTACGTATGGGAATTGCTGACATCATATGCACTCAATAGCTTTAAAAATAATGGCTCTTTAAGAAAATTTGTGGGCAGACTTTTTTAATCCCTTCATTCAGTATTGCCCAGGAATCATTCTAACGAAGCGAAAAAATATATATTCAGCCTGAATCCAAGGCTTTAGAGGACACGCAAGAATGAATAAAATCATCCCAACCCTGTTGGTAGTGTTCTATATTCTGCATAAACCCTTCGTTATGATCGCCACTCAATTCAAGAAAGTCTTTTGGCTCGTTGGCAATATCAAACAGTGCTCTTCCATGGGCCAAGGGAATAATCTCATCATGCCTGCTATGGATTACCATCAACCGACTATTGACACTCACCAGTCGCTCACGGGTATTGTAGTGGTATCGCGCCAACCAACGGGCTGGTAACCAGGGATAGAGTTCTGCTGCCATATCCGGTACAGAGGTAAAAGTTGATTCAAGCACCATCCCCATACTGGGGTGTTTCGTTGCGAGATTGGCTGCCACAGCTCCACCGAATGAACGTCCAAAGAGTATGATATCACTCTCTGGTACATTCCGTGTCTCAGTTAGATATCGCCAGGCGCTCTCTGCATCGCGATAGATACCCTGTTCCGAAGGGGTGCCTTCACTTCTACCATATCCCCGGTAGTCAATTATCAAAACAGCAAGTCCCAACTTGTGAAACAGTTTGAGTGATGCTAACCGATGTGAAATATTGCCAGCGTTCCCATGAAAAAAAAGCAGTGTCGCCCGTGGATTTTCGAGTGGGATAAACCATCCATCCAGTTTAACCTTGTCATCGGTATGAAGTGTGATTGATTCATATTCAAGACCAATCCGTTGTGGCGACACATTCACATCCCTTGATGGAATGTCCGGCAGATGAATCAGGTTGGTCTGGTTAAGGTAGAGATAGGCGATTAATGCTAAAAAGAGCAGCAATCCAAGCAGAAAAAGCAGCAGGACATCCTTGAACAGAGGAGGCAATATCATAGCTTATTTCTGGCCTGGGAAAGTGCATGATACTCATCCGGTGCAAAAATCATTTTTAAATCGATATAGTTTCCGCTCTCGATGACTATTAGTTGGATCATTTGCGGTCCATTGCGATGATTAGGGTCAATGGGCGGCCAGTTCTTTCTCTTTCTGGTTCCCTCTGGGTCAGGAGAAGAGCCATTTATACTTTCAATACCTGTTGTATTACCTGTTTTGTATAGTCGTAGGCCCTGGCCTCTCCACTGGCACGTGGCCCGGCCACATTTAAAACGGTAATACGATTTTTCTCCAAGTGAGTCTTCGATCTCGTGATGTCATTTATGCGTCCCAGGCATAAAAGACACTCGATCTTTGACAGCCTATTCATGCCCCTGCCGTC
>JAHXHU010000218.1 GCA_025656375.1 Candidatus Thiodiazotropha sp. (ex Ustalcina ferruginea)
GCGCAAGGCACGGCGGGTCTACAGTCTCGCCTCACGGCTGCCGGGGACTAACCGCCTCGGCTTTCAGCCTTCCATGGCGCTCAGCGGATGCTGTGTTGCTGCATGAGCAGGGTGAGTATTTGGCAGGACAGCAATTGGGAGAGATGTGGAACCGGATGATATTAGACCTTGGCCATTCCCCAACTGAGTTGATGGCGCGTGCAGTTCGCGATCATTGGGCCGATTGCCGAGTCACTCTACCACGCCTACTGGAGATTGAAGATCAGGCATCGGTCCATTTCTACATTGGTGGCCTTGGTGGTATGCGCAAGGTCATTTTTCCAAGTCTTAATGTGGCTTATGAGGCATGGTTCAAAGAGGGAGATTGGGAGCCCTTAAAAAAGATTATTGATCAGGGAGAGCGACATTGGTCAGAATTGGCTAAGCAGCTGGTAGTGATGTACAAGGCGCATCCAGATAAGGCATTGGGTGAGATCAAATCACTCGTAGAGGCTAATACGCTTTGAGCCTGATCCGAAAAGCCGTTACAGATGCAACATGTTTGACTACCGTGACACATCAGGGCTTAACCTGAACTCACCGTCACGGATTCATTTTAATTAAAGTGGGTCTCTTCCGGTTCGCCATTGTTATCGATAATCACTTGTTTGACACCGTTCATACGAGAAAGAATATATCCACCCATCATCAGGGCAAGCTTTTCATTGTTGGTTTCGAGGGCAGCTAACAGTTTACTGGCTGCCAGTTGACATCGTTGAATTCGATTGGGATTACTAATCCACTTTTGACCAATTTGCCAGCCCTCATCCATGTCTGTCTCCATTTTAATAAATGAGTCGCTCATGGCCTGTAAGTATTCCGCAGTAACCTCCAGGTCCATTGACCAGTCATCAATAATCAGATTTAGTTGCATGATCCGAAAATCCTCAATTGATCTCTATATGTGTTGTTTGAGTTGAAAAAATGAGCTTATTCAGTAATGAAGCGACTTGCCTGGGGGATTTATCAGCCTGTGTTCGGGGTAGTCATGATAATACAAAAGCAGCTAGGAATTCAGTTGTTTATAATCAAGCCCAATAGAGGCAAAATCAAGCTTATGGACGATCGGGAATTACTTGCATTGGTTGAATTAGGCGGCTATCCCAATTTTGTACCGCTCTATCAGCGTTTGGGTTATCGGGTGGAAATGGTCAACTCAGTATGCAAGGCCCAGACTTGGCTTAAAAGGCATAGTCCGTCGGTAGTGGTTGCTGAGTTTTATGCTGATCCTCAGTTTCGAGATCGACTCGGTAACCTTGAATCCTTATTAGCTACTCTGCAACGATATGATATTGATGCAAAAGTTATCGTATTTATCGATAACAAATACCTGGAGAATCTGCAAAAGGTAAAGACTCGGTATTCGGTGCATGCGGTGTTGACCTTTCCTATTGATGAGAAACATTTACAGGCTGCATTAGAAGCAGTTGAAGGAGTGTCGGATGCTGGTGGAGATTGAAGGTTTTCTGCAACAGGCACAACTAAACAAGATCGATGAGGTATTGTCACAGGCGCACTTCGTCGACGGTAAATTGACGGCTGGCAAGGCGGCACAGCGGGTCAAATTGAAGGGAGGTAGTGCAGTCATTTACCCCTCTTCAAGCCTGCATCAGGTCGATGAGGTGAGTCGCGGTGAACGTCTGGTTGCACTTGCATGGATGCAAAGTTATGTACGAGACCCGGTACAGCGTGAGTTGCTGTATGAACTGAATCTGGCTCGTGAGCATTTGTTGGCTACAGCAGCGGATGATGAGACCACCGGTCTGGTGGATAAATCCTACGCCAACTTGTTGCGCATGTGGGGGGATGTGTAACGTTACTAGTGCTGACCCGAAACTGCATACTTTTCGAAATCATTGCAGTCTAGTTAATAAAGAGTGGAATCCAGAAGGTTTAACAACTGACTGGAATTCACCCCGGACGGATCAAGTCCGGGGTGGCTATTCAACGGAGTGACGATCCCTGTAGCTTATTGACTTAGTAGCCACCCTTACGCTTTGTCTCAGGTAACCCGGCGACCTTACTGGCCTGCTTGGCCGGGCCTTTTGGGAAGTGGATATAGAGTGATTTTGCATCCACCTTGCCTTCATCAGTCCACACGCCTTTGAAATGCTTAACCATGTGGCGTTCATTAGGTTGATTTCCGGCATTATTCAAATATTCGTCGCGCAGGTAGTTGATGATTTCCCAGGCTTTTTCCGATAGGTTGATACCTTCTGCTTCTGCAATGACCTTGGCCACATCCTCGTTCCAATCACCCTGATTGGCCAGATAGCCATTAGCATCTGCCTCTATTTCATTACCATTTACTTCATATGCCATTGATCTCTCCTTACAAAAAAACGAGGCAAGCGGCCTCGCCAAAAAACTTTGCGCGATATCTTAAACAGTCTTGTGTGGAATAAACAAGCCGAAACCTCTACTTCGTAACGGACCTAGTCCCTGTTCCTGCAATATGACAGCATCATCCAGCGATAAGCCTGCAACCATCAGACTTTGGGTTGATACGGCACCCTGTGGCGTTGAGAAGGAGGTTCCCTTACCGCATAGTACCTTCTTGAAATCAAGACCGAACGCTTGCAGTTGTTCGATGGCGATTTGTAGAAATTCCTCTTCAGCCTGATCTTTTTCAGCCACCATGTGACGACAATAGAGGGTTGTGGTCATGCCAAGTAAACGGGTATGGGCCTCACCAACCTGCAATTCACTGCCGACAATGTTGAGTGTTTTACCGGTGAGTGTGCGGGCGTCTTCGACTCGCTTTTTAGGCAAGCGCAAAATCAATGGTGTACGACGTGATAAGTAGAGGGGTTCGGTACCCTGCGAAGGGCGCTCCCAGCCATTGCCGGATTCGGCGCCATAGATGAGATGTAAGCCTGTCTGGGTCTCCTCAGGAAACCAGGGCAGTCGTTGATGAATGGCTTCGGAAAGCGCCCAGGCATGATCAACCGGGAGGGTGGGACACTTGATCTTGAAGATCATGTCAACCACGGTATCCGGTACCAGAAATTGCGCTTCGTCTACCTCTTCCTGCCAGAACATTGCTTACTCCACCTACACACTTTCTGGAATCTAGCTTCGTAATAGATCTCGATCGAACCACCATTCATCCTCGACAATCAGATCCATGATCTTTGCCAGGCGGGGTAGAAATTTAACGGGATCATCCAGTTCCATCCGCTCTACCCAGAAGTCAAAGATCTCCTGTTCCTCCACCTGACTATGACGCCTTGCTACCTGACCCAGGAGTTGATTAGTGAAAAACTTGAGGTCTTCTCGATCGGAATCCTCGGTCCGGATATCGACGATGTAACAAGCCGTCACAGCAGCTACGGCTGCGCCATCGGAGTTGTCCGGTGTTTCATCAATCAAGTGCTGTAGCATCGCCACACTGAGTTCAGGGTCGATGGGGAAGGTAACCCCTAACCAGATACCTTGTGCCAGTGCTTTGATAGAATCTTCCTGTTCCGATTGATAGAGGATGTCGCAGGACTCAACCGCCCGGAGCCATAAATCTTCCTCCAAAGCTTGTTCGAGAACAGTTTTGGCGAGCGGCCACGCTTCTGAATATCGGTTTAAATCAAGCAGGATATAGCCGCAGGCAAGGTTGAGTTCAAGGTGCTTATCGATGGGAGCATCCATGGGGAGGACTGCGATTTCGTCTCGCTTCTCCTGTAGCCGGATCTCAAGAAGCTTGCTCGATTTAACGGCATCTTCTGAACATTCGTTGTCGCCAATGTAGGTTTCAGATTCCAGGTACTTCACAGGGTTACTCGTCTTGCTTAGGTAAAGGCCGCTTCAAGGCGGTCTTCCCAATTGTCAGGTGTGTCAGAAAAGGGAGGTTTTACGTCGATGCGGAAAAAAAGCTCCGACTTTGATCGCTCTTTGATGACATCCAATAGTTTGTCGAAGTTATCGACCTCAGGATGTTGCATCATTACTTCGCTCAGGTACAGCATGATTTAATAGGTTCGCTAGTGGTACGTTAAGGGAAAAAATCCGCAGTAAATTACTTGGTTATTCTTATTGAACAACATGTGCAGCCGATGATCAAGTCCTGTTGTGCAATATTTAGTATTTAAATCATCCCTTATAGCGAATGGGGTATCATGTGGCACATTAGTAGTTAATGATAGAATTTATCTATTTGTATTATAAGGGTATTAAGTTGTAATAATGGCTGTTTTTTAGCTAAATTTGCCTATCAATATATCCCATTAGGGATAGTCCGTTCTATCTCTCTACACCCCATCGGAAGGATGTAGGTCTGCATTAGGAAACTCTAAACTTTCGCTCCAGTAGAAACAGGATATTCACCTGTAAAGGTTTAGATTGCGGGTCGGACGGCCATATTCAATAGCCTTGGTCTTCAGCCAAGAGAAATCAGGATATGCGTCAGCTTGATGACCTAGAAAAACGACCACTGGGAGAAAGAGTGATGGCAAAACAGATGCATGATACCCCCATGCTTGATCAGCTGGAGAGCGGCCCATGGCCCTCGTTCGTCACCGGCCTCAAGCGCCTCGCCAAAGATAACGACATAATGGTTGACCTGCTGGGTCAGCTGGAGACTTCCTACGAGACCCGTAAAGGCTACTGGAAAGGTGGTACTGTCGGTGTTATCGGCTATGGCGGCGGTATCATCCCCCGTTTTACCGAACTCAAAGGTGATGATGGCCAGGCCTTGTTTCCTGCAGCCGCCGAATTTCATACGCTGCGCATCATGCCGCCTCCAGGCATGCATTACGATACCAACACCATTCGCAAGATGTGTGATATCTGGGAAAAATACGGTTCAGGCCTGATCGCTTTCCATGGCCAGTCAGGTGACATCATGTTCCAGGGCTGCTCAACTGATAACGTCCAACCTGCTTTCGACGAGCTCAATGAGATGGGTTTTGACCTCGGTGGTGCCGGTCCTGCAGTGCGTACAGGTATGTCGTGTGTAGGTGCCGCCCGTTGCGAGAACTCATGCGTTGACGAAGGTCGTACCATGCGTATGCTGGTCAATAATGCCCTTGACGATATGCATCGTCCTGCGCTGCCTTATAAATTTAAATATAAAGTTTCCGGTTGCCCCAACGATTGCATGAACTCTGTGCAACGTGCCGATCTGGCGACCATCGGTACGTGGCGCGACGACATGAAGGTTGACCAGGAAGAGGTCAAGATGTTTGTTGCAGCACGTGGTCGCAAGTACACCATCGACAATGTCATCACCCGTTGCCCGACTAAGGCCCTGTCTCTGAATGACGACGATACCCTGTCAGTGGACAACCCATCTTGTGTCCGTTGCATGCATTGCATCAACGTAATGAACAAGGCGCTTTCTCCTGGTGATGACAAAGGTGTCACTCTACTGTGTGGTGGTAAGCGTACATTGAAGATCGGTGATTTGCTGGGCACAGTGATCGTTCCCTTCATGAAATTAGAGAGTGATGAGGATTTTGAGACGCTGGAAGAGCTGGCGACTGAGATCCTTGATTTCTTTGCAGAGAATGCCCTTGAGCACGAACGTACCGGTGAGATGATAGAGCGAATCGGTCTGGTCAACTTCCTGGAAGGTGTTGGTCTCGAGATCGATCCCAACATGATCGAACGTCCACGCATGAATCCTTATGTCCGAATGGATGGATGGGATGAAGAAGCAGCCAAATGGGCTGAGCGGAAGACAGCTCAATAATCCAGTTTTCTCCTGATTAACAGCAGGATGTAAGGGGGGCGTCGGGATAGCCCGGCTACCCCTTAAAAAC
>JAHXHU010000255.1 GCA_025656375.1 Candidatus Thiodiazotropha sp. (ex Ustalcina ferruginea)
AACTGTTATTCGGGGATCCACCAGATCCCGATATTTCACCACTTCAATCCAGGCTGCTATTCTCATGAATATTTATGGGACAGCAGTGGTCTGTTATGAATTGTACGGGCATAGCTGCGGGAGAGACCAAGATGGTTGGCAGTGATGCCCAACATCAAGGATAGACGCTTGACCGTATGTGGGTTATACAAAGGTGGCGAGGGAATGACTTCTTTGTCTGGTTTGTCTTCCAGCGATTTTTTGGCAGCCACTGATTTTTCTTTTTTTAAGTACTTCCTTTTCTTCTCCACCAGGGTCTCCCGTATACGCTTTTAAGATGGCTTTACTGGTGAAGCTGCCCTATGTCCAGATAGCGATTTCTCCTACACCCTTGACAACAATACCCACATAGAGCGGCTGGAGGATGTGTAAATATTAAAAATAATGCATATGCGCATACAAAAAAATAATAGAGTTCATTTCCCTATTGTCAACGCTGTAAACAACTACTGTCTGCGCGGTCTTTGTCCAGGAGGCGTTAGAATCAAAAATGATGTCTGTCCCTGCTTTTATGCCTGAATCCGCAGGCTGATGCTCTGTTGATATAAGGTCATCACGGCAATAGACCTACGGATTCAGGCTTCAGTCATCGTATCTACTTACGTCGCTTAACGGCCTTCAAACGGCGTTGCAGATCTTCAATGGCGGTTTCAGCCGACTTCCGCTCTTTCATCTGCTTGATGGTACTCTCCAGGGTGGAGACCTCTTTCTCTTTGTTGTCGAGTTCCATATGGCTGTCTGCAAGCTGTTTGATCAGTCGAGTCTCGGACAAGACGTCAAATGCAGCGTCTCTGCCATAATCACTGGACAATTGAGATGTGGCAGCGGTCAATTGTTCAACCGCGGTTTTGTGATCGGCGCAGTCTGCCACAATCATTCGCTTACCCTTTTTGATATCGACACGTTTGTGGATGCGTGCTGCGTTACGACCGAGTGCTGCCGCGATGTGTCGAACCGCAATCGGATCTGTGTCTGCATATCGCTCAGTCGCTTCGGTCAACTTGTCGATGACAGCCGGATCTCTTCGCGATCCCCCATAGTAGAGAAATTTTGCGGCTTCCGGACTGGTCATAAGATGGACGAGCTCTTCACTACCTCTGGATAGTGGATAGGCAATCCGGATACGTTGCGTCGCAGTGGCAATGAACCCAATTGGGAAACAGGGGTAATAGACCCTGAGCAGATACTCGCCAGGTTCTGCAAACTGATGTCCTTTGGCTCCGAAGCTGAGACTGATACTGGTCAATGTCGAGGCGCCAGGCGCAAGCTCGAATGGCTCCGGCGGTGCCATCAGGCGTCGCACCGGTGGAATAAAGGTAACAATATCACCGTTTGGCCGTTCAATGATGACCCTTAGCAGACCCTCTTCCGGTTGGAGGCGATCGATGACATGGACTGGCTGGGTAGAGCTGTTGATCAACTTCAGACCGAGATTCACCGGAACCCCGACATCAAACACATGAGGTCCCTGCAGTTCCAGAGTGACGGGGGTCTGGAGCTGTTCGAATGAGGGCTTAAGGTCAGCACTGAGGTTGTTGCCTATCCAGTCCCTGCCACCGAAGATGACATCGTTACGGTCGGCATGACGCATCCAGATCAGTTCCGGATCGTCGAATTCCCAACGGAAATTTGACCAAAAGTTAGTTTCACCACCGCCATTGTCGGTATACCCCCATGGGTAGTTCATGAAGGATTCAGATCCACTATCCGGGTTGACCGATCTGGACCAGGAGTGCGGTAGGTTAAAGGCGTGACCGATCTCATGGATCAGCGTCTGCAGGATCAGCCGATCCTTTTTATCGGAGGTGTCGTAGAGGCTGTCGACCTCCCTGCCCCGGATGGCATCTTCTGCAATGGCCGATCCTTGACGAAGGAAGGTGTCACCGGCCTGCCAGCCACCCCAGTCAAACATCGTGCCGTAGTAGCCGGAGTTGTAACCGGGGTCGCCAAATTTCGGTACGATGACGCTGTAGAGGTTCCACTGTAATGTATTGGAGAACTGGTCGAATCTGGCCTCCATCAGGTCATGCAGTTCAGCCTCACTCCAGTTCTCTTCTGCATCATTACTGTCCGCATCGTTGAGCAAGTCATCATGGACAACGGTGAGATCAATTCCGGAGCGTAAAAATGTTTCACGGATATTCACCGAGCTTGGTAATCCACTGGGTGATGGATCGATATCTGGATCGAGAGTCGGTGGGAATACGGTCCCTTGAAAACGGTCGACTTCCAGGGTTGCAGTACGGAAATACTCGGATATCTTGGGGCAGACATAGGATCGCACCAGGTTGCCGTTACTGAGCCAGCTGACACAGGCTGCCGCTGGTGAGGCAAAGTAACCAACACGAGGAATACGCACCTCAATGGTATCTGCATTGTTGCCCGGATCGGCGTAGTAGATAATCGGACCTGAAAGTACCATGGCAGAACTGTCTCCTGCCTCGGTAACAGCTTCCACAACGAAGGAACCGGTATAATAGGTGATCGGTATGCCACAGAACGTAAAGTGGGTATAAAGGTCGCCACTCAGACGCTCCTGTGGACGACGCTTATCTACATCAACGCGCAATTCAAGGATCGAACCATAGCCAGCGGGTGTGACATTGCGGTAGCTGCCGCTTACCGGCCGCTTTAGATATGTAACAATCCAATCGGGATTAAGTTCGGCAATCTGCTCGATGTTGAGCTGGGTAAGATCAGTAGGCATAGCTATCTCCTTTTGCTATATCAATACGCCTGCCGCGTTACTGCACCCGGACAGCAATTTCTAAATACTGTCGTCCTGCAAGGCTTGGTTTGAAACTCAATGCTGCCAAACCTATCAAGGCTTGCGCCAGATGTCCTGATGGATACAGGACTATTTGCTTATTCGTGTATTAGCCTGCTGTTAATGGCGCACACTTGATATGTAAAAAGTCACATCCGTACTATGAACTATTTACCTTATCTTCCCCCTTTTCTTCTCGATCCTGTTGATGTATTTAGATAGGGTTGTCGGGGAAACAGGACAGGGACTCCTGACACCCCGTTGTCAGTAAGGTGTCGATAGACTTCTCTTCACATAAAATTGAAAGAGGAGAATGCCTGTGAGTATGATTTCTATTATCGAGCCCGATCAAGAGTATAACCTAGCCACTGAAATCCATAGCGAGGTCGAGTCTGTCTTTGGTCTGAGACACAACCCGATGACACTTCATAGCACGAGTCCCAAGCGACAGGAAGGGATCTGATTATGCAGCCAAGAATCAATCTGATAACACTCGGTGTGGGAGATCTATCGAAATCCCTGGCCTTCTATGAGGCGCTTGGTCTATCGCGTTATCCCTTTGACAGTGACGCGGTCGCCTTTTTCGAGTTACAAGGTAGTTGGCTGGCGCTCTATCCCCGTGAGGCCCTTGCCGGTGATGCAGGTGTCTCTGCTGCAGGTTCGGGATTTAGCGCTTTCACTCTGGCTCACAATGTCACAAGTCGGGAGGCGGTAGAGCGGGTCATGGAAGAGGCCCTGGCTGCTGGCGCACAGCAAGTAAAGCCGGCTCAAGAGACCTTCTGGGGCGGTTATTCAGGATATTTTGCTGATCCTGACGGTTTTCTTTGGGAGGTTGCCCATGTGCCGCAATTTTGGATCGGTCCGAAAGAGGAGGAGGCGACATGAGCGGTGATCCCTGTCCCTGGTGCCTGGGACATGATGAGTATGTCCAATATCATGATCAGGAGTGGGGCGTGCCCTCTTATGACCCGCAACACCTGTTTGAGATGCTTATCCTGGAAGGTGCCCAGGCCGGCCTCTCCTGGCTGACCATCCTGCGAAAGCGAGAAGGGTATAGAAATGCCTTTGACAATTTTGATGTAGAACGAATCGCTGGCTATGGAGAGCGTGAGGTTTCACGCCTGCTGGCCGATCCGGGCATCGTACGCAACCGACTCAAAGTGGCTTCAGCGATAGGGAACGCTCAGGCCTTTCTAGCACTGGAGGCGGGTGACGGATTTTTACAGCTGCTCTGGTCGTTCGTCGATGCCAAGCCAATCCAAAATCAATGTCGCACCTAACAACAGGTACCGGCCTCGACAGCGGTTTCGGATGCCATGAGTCGTGAGCTCAAGCGGCACGGTTTCCGCTTCGTCGGAAGTACCATCTGTTACGCGTTCATGCAGTCGGTTGGCATGGTTAATGACCACCTGCTGAGTTGCCCGCGTTATCAGGCGGTTGCCTCTCTGGCTTTGACAGGGAAATCGTAGAGAATGCCGCACCCGGGGGTGCGGATCTCTGTGGATTTGATAGGGGATTCAGCGGGTACCGAATACTACAATGGTCTTGCCTTTGACACTGATCAGTCCCTGCTCCTCCAGGTTTTTCAATACCCTGCCGGCCATCTCCCGGGAGCAGCCGACAATGCGCCCGATCTCCTGACGCGTGATGCGGATCTGCATGCCGTCGGGGTGGGTCATGGCATCCGGTTCCTTACACAAATCGAGCAGCGTGCGCGCGATACGTCCTGTGACATCGAAAAAGGCAAGATGCTCGACCTTGTCGCTGGTTTGTGACAGGCGCTGGGAGAGCTGAGCACCCAAGGCATAGAGGATATCCTTGGTGTACTCCTTGAGGTCATGGGTAAAGAGCTGTTCCAGCCGCTGATAGCTGATCTCTGCAATCTGGCAGGATGCGCGGGTGCGCACCATGACACTGCGTTTTGGCTCGGGTATGAATAGGCCCATTTCACCTACGAACTGCCCCTTGTTGAGGTAGGTGAGAATAATCTCACGACCGTCTTCATCTTCGATGTAGACAGCTACCGAGCCTTCCGTGATGTAATACAGGATGTCTGCCGGGTCACCGATATGGATAATCTCGGTGTTTTTGGGATAACGCCGACGGTGACAAAATGAGAGGAATCGCTGAAGATACTCAGGATCATGTTGTGGCGGTTTTATGATCGTCATGATCTTGGGACTCTTAAGTGTTATGGGGAGAGATCAGCCTGCAGAGTGATCCAGCTATCTGCCAATCGGCAGCCTCCGGTGATCTTCAGCGCAGTTTTTCTGAGCCCTCTATTGACAATTATATATGATGATCGCTATTACTAGAGTTTAGGATCAAGTTTAGCAACCCTTTTCAACTTGTCGAATTTACAGCCTTCTGTAGACTCAACTGACACATAGTGTAACAAAAACAAGAGTCCATTAATTTAACGCAATTCATACTTATCAACTATCCCGGATCGCACATCCCTGTGGTCTGGTGGGAAAACATTTGGAGCAGCAGATGAAGGCACGGGTCGTTTGGGTGGAGGCTACTACCATGATGGGGGAATCCGGTAGTGGCCATGCAGTGGTGATGGATGGGCCGCCAGAACATGGAGGACGAAATCTGGGGGTCAGGCCAATGGAGATGTTATTGCTGGGTATGGGCGGGTGTGCTGAATTCGATCTGCTGGCCATTTTAAAGAAGTCTCGTCAACAGGTGACCGGTTGTGTGGTGGAGCTGGAGGCGCAGCGGGCGGAGCAGGATCCGAAGGTATTTACCCATATCCATGCCCATTTTATCGTCACCGGAAAGGCGTTAAGTGAAAAGCATGTAGCCCGGGCCATCTCTCTGAGTGCGGAAAAATACTGTTCCGCCTCCCTGATGCTTGGCAAGAGTGCCGAGATCACCCACGGCTACGAGATACGCGATGAGCAGTGAAGACGCCACCTTTGATGAACTGGTAGCCGAGTACTATCGGGTCTGG
>JAHXHU010000055.1 GCA_025656375.1 Candidatus Thiodiazotropha sp. (ex Ustalcina ferruginea)
CTAAAAGCGTTGATCAGATACTGGAAAAAGTGGGGCGAGCCAAGGTTGTATTGCAAAATGGATAATATGTTTAGGACACTACACTAGTTCCTCTTGGCTCTGATCCGGGAAAGGGCTACACTAATTATGCCGATATCCGAAACAATCTGGCGGTGCAGGACAGAGATCTCGATCTCGCTACAGTAACAACCAATCAGGGGAATCTAAATCAAGGTACCCTGGGGTCTGGTAGCGCGAACCCTTATAACCAGGATTTGAGCCAGGCATCGGCATATACCCGTGGCCACTATCCCTTGACCACTAAAGGGATCGATCTCGGTGTCAATGGTGTGATGCCGGAACTGGCCCAATTGATTCATAACAATCGGGTGAGCATTCTGGCAAATACCAGTACCTTGATAAAACCTGTGACACGAAGTGAAATCAAGGCAGGTAATGCAGTGCTACCTAAATTTCTATTTGCCCACAACCACCAGCAGCGGGAACTGCAAACCGGTCGAGCGGATAGCCTGGGCGATATCGGTTGGGCGGGACAAATTGCAGACAACTGGAGCAACGTCAACGGCAGCAATTCACTTGGGCTGAATATCTCCTATTTTGGCAATAACCGAATGATGATAGGTAGAAGCACCTCTCCCCTGGTCCTTAAAACCGGTGCTCCACCCAACATTGCTCATTTGAAAGAAGGTATCAGCAATTCCAGCGATGATCGACGCGCACTGTTTAAAGCATTGGCAGGCATACAGGGGAGCACCAACCGGTTACACTTCGATGCCACCAACACAGTTGACACCAGCGCCCCCTTTAAGCACCTCTACAACAGTTTGTTACTCAAATCCTTATTGACATTTGATCAGCTCAATGACAGCTGGAACGCCTCTCAAATCAATTTCACAACGCCAGGCCCCTATGGTGAAGCGCTGTTCGATATTCCGACGCATCAGCAGCTGGGTTTCTCAGATAGTATCAATGGCCAACTGATTGAACAGCTTGCAACCGTTGCACAGATGATTCATATGGGTGCAACAGGTGTCCTGGGGCCTGGTTACAATCGTCAGATTTTCCTTGTCCAACTGGCTGGATTTGACACCCACAGCAGCCAAGCGGCCACTCATCCGTTGCTGCTCCGGGAACTGAGTCTTGGCCTGTGGAAATTCCAGAAGTCCCTGGAAGAACTGGGCTATGCCAAGCAAGTCACTACCTTCACCATGTCCGACTTTGGCCGCACCCTAAGCCAGAATGGGGATGGTACCGATCATGCCTGGGGGTCGCATCAGCTTGTGATGGGTGGTCTCGGAAATGGTTCAGCAGCCAGTCTGGATGGAGGAAAGCTATTCGGCACTCTCCCGGATCTTCACTTGGGTGGTGAGGATGACTTTAGCGACAAGGGATGCATTATACCGACCATGGCACAAGATCAGGTCAATGCGGCAATTGTGCGATGGTTTGGAGTCGATGATGGCCTGATGCAATCACTTTTTCCCAATTTGGTTCATTTTCAAACCAATGGTAATTTCGATTCGGCCTATGTTGATCTGTTTGTTTAAGGAAGCTCTGAACAATTCTGGGCGAGTTAGATTGTGAGCCAAAATCTTTCGCATCAAGGCGTCAATCGCAGATAATAGCCGGTCTATTGCCAAGATTGACAACGCAGAGGCGGAAGTTTTTGCCGCAAGATGAGCGTCCACGACTTGTTCAGAGCTTCCTTAACTCGGCGATATCAAAACAAATTTTATAATCCCAGCGGATTCTGAGGATCTATGCCATGCATGAATGGGATGTTACGGACATGGTGAGTAACCTGATAGACCAGACCGATCCAGTTACCGATAACCCCTTCAGCCGTGTCGTGCCAGGTATTGTCAAGGGTGTCGATCACTAGGGCCTCGGGAAACGCCGGCATTTTATCCCCGTTTACCTTGGCTAAGTCCAAACGCTCCCTGTATTCATTGAAGATCGCCTGATTTCGCAGTGTAAAATAGTTCTCAGGAAAGGGGGGGTAGTCTTGGCGTTTTGCAGTGAAATAGAGGCCGACCTCTCGCTTGTATTCCTTGAGAAGACTGATGGTGTCGTACTCCGGATGTCCCTGGAAATAGACCACCCTGATACCGTCTTCACTCACTGCTAAATGCACGCCTGCCTCTTCACTCTCCACCAATACCTTTAGACCAGCTTGAGTAAACTGTTCTCTGGTTACTTGATTAAAACGTGAGTGAGGTACATCAAAACGGGTATTGACATCATTGACCAGTGGATGATGCCGATCCATCACCCGGTGACTGAAAACACCCCACAGCTTATCGCCCAGATGTGTGCGCTTTTGACCATGATGGGACTGTGCAACCGCATGAGTAGCGAGGCAGGAGCAGAGTACTGAGGTAACATTTTCGTGAGCCCAGTCAACCACTTCAGTCAGTGGTTCCCAGAATGGCTCAAGAGACAAATCGGGATGACTGACATTTGCACCTGTAATAATCAACGCATCCAGTCCATCCCGTTTGATCTGATCAAAGGACTCGTAATAATGATCAATGTGCGCCCTCGCCTTATCACCTCGCGTCAATGAATCGAGGGTAAAAGGATGGACAAAGAACTGGGCAATAGGATTGGCCTCACCCACCAATCGAAAAAACTGTCGTTCTGTAGCCTCAATGGCAGTATCGGGCATCATATTGAGCAGACCGATATGCAGTTCACGAATATGCTGGTGAGTAGCCCGGTCTGGAGAGAGAACGTTCTGTCCCTCATCGCGTAGGCGAGCAAAGGTAGGGAGGCTAGTGTGTGCGACCAGTGGCATGCTGATACTCCTTCAAAGTGCAATTGACCGAGTACCGGACTCTCGATCGATGACCCCCTCCAAAAGCTGCAGGAAGTCAGACTCATTCTGAACCTGTGACAACTCCTCCGTAGTCACTGTATAACCATAGTCACCAGCAATCGCCTCATAACGAGGAATCCTGGCACGAAACAGACGGGGAAACACCCAGCGATTAAAGTCAAAAGGATCGACCAGTGTGACATAATCGAGCCCTTCAAGCTGCATGTACTCGGCCAGGTGTTCATCAAGGAATGCCTCTCGATAATAGAGCGGCTTGGGATGCGACACCGAGCGGGCGATCAAGGCTGTCTCATCCTGTTCACTGGCTTTGATATAGAGTATCAGTGAATGCTCAGCCAGAAACTCCAGTACCCCCGGCTCATCCAGCTCACACAAGCTGCCACCCACGTCATTGATAAAATGAGCATAACCATAGATCAGCTGAGCCTTGTGCATAAAGCTGGGTACATCATACATGGCAGCAATCTCGGCCTGCCGATGCAAATTCTGACGACGTTTAAACTCGGTCAACGGCATACCGCCCAGTTCTGGGTTACCCAACATACCGAGGAAGGTGGAAACGGACTTCAGGTTGTGGAAGGTGATGTTATTCCGAATAAAAATTGAATCTGAACGGAGTAGATCGCGCAACATGGGTACACGCATAGCATGTTCCTTGATGCTATCGAGGATCGGTTCATCCAGGTAGCGAGTACCTATGCGATAGTCTCCTGAGTAGTGAAACCAGTCTTTCTGCCTTAGCAGGTTGGACAGACGGGTCTTACCCACACCAGACATACCCAGTAAGGTTACACACTTGCGATCCCAATCACGGAATTGTTCAACACTCAATTTCACTGCAAGATCTCTCCACGCTTACCAGGCACCAATTCTACGGGGTAGTTGTTTGGGAGGAAAGCCGCCTATGCCACATTCTTCAGTCCTATTAGGTTGTCGGGTCAATAACAACCCTACAATTACCCCCCAGTTGCTTGCAAAGATGGTTGTGTAATGGCATAAGCATGGTAACAACATACAACCAAATAGATGCGGATGAATATTAAAGATCTGTCGGTGATCCTCGTGGAACCCTCGCTGACTCAGCGACATATTATCACTCAGCTACTCACTGAACTCGGCATCAGTTACATTGAGACCTTCTCTAATGGCACTGAAGCCCTGCAGGCATTACCCGTCAGCAAGCCGGACCTGGTCATCAGCAGTCTCTATTTACCCGATATGACCGGTACCGATCTGGTCTATCAAATGCGTGATGATGAACAGCTGCTGCAATCTGCATTTATGCTGATATCCAGTGAGACCAGCCTCTCCTACCTAGATCCTATCCGTCAGGCCGGGGCAGTTCCCATTCTGCCTAAACCCTTCACCCTTGAAGACCTGCATATCGCCATGAGAGCCACTCTCGACTACGTAGAGACACCCAACATTGAACTACACTATGTCGATACGGAGTTACTTCAGATTCTGGTGGTCGATGACAGCAGTATGTCCCGAAATCATATCCGGCGAATTCTCGAAGCCATGGAGATTGAAAATATCACTGAGGCCAGTGATGGGGCAGAAGCAGCGGGATTGGTCAATCAGCACTACTATGATCTGGTCATTTCTGACTACAACATGCCTGAGATGAACGGTCAGGAACTGGTGGACTATATTCGCCAGGAGAGTGGTCAACCCGGCCTGCCAATTCTCATGGTAACCAGTGAATCGAATCAAAACCGCTTGGCGGCTGTACAGAAATCAGGGGTGTCGGCGATTTGTGACAAGCCCTTCACGACTGAAACCATTCAGCACCTGCTGCAACAAATACTTCAGGAACAGTGAAGTCACCAAATCAGTCGCATCAAATCAACGAATCAGTTAACATTTCAGGAACTTAATTCACTTGCGGTAGGGCTAATAGAAAGAAAATGCCGTTATTATACCTACCCGAAAGTCTTGCTCAGCAGGCCACTGAATGACGCGCAGGACACACAGATAGCCACTTTCAGCAGGTTTTAAACGATAAGGATCGTGTTTTAACAGTCAGTTGACTCAATTGCTGGTCAAGGATTAATCAAGCATTGAGACGAGTTGCCGTTAACGACATAGACTAGGTAGACAGCCCCTGAGTCATACCCAGATAAAAAAAGCGAAACCTTATTATTATGTCTCATGTACTTATTATTGATGATCAATCAATAACTCGGATGATCTTGCAAGAATTAGTTGGTTCGATCGACAAGGGTGTCTCCTCAACCTGCTTTGCAGACCCGACCCAGGCACTCGAATGGGCTAAATCCCATGAAATTGATCTGGTTATTACTGACTACAAAATGCCGCAGATGGATGGCATCGAATTCATCAAGTGGCTTAGGCGAATCCCGAGCTGCAATGATGTCCCGGTCATGATTGTCACCTGCGTGGAAGATCAATCCGTTCGTTACCTTGCCCTGGAGTCTGGGGCCAATGATTTCATCACCAAGCCCATTGATCATACGGAGTGCCGGGCTCGTTGCCACAATATGCTCACCATGAGCCTGCAGCGCAAACTGATCAAGGATCGCGCCCTGTTACTCGAGCGTGAGATTCGCAAAACCACCCAGGAACTGCACGATCGGGAGCAAGAGACCCTGATGAGGCTTGCAAAAGCCGGTGAGTACCGCGATGAGGACACAGGTAATCATATCCTGCGAATATCCCGCTACTCCAAACTGATTGCTCTGCATTTGGGGCTATCTAGTGTAGTGTCCTAAACATATTATCCATTTTGCAATACAACCTTGGCTCGCCCCACTTTTTCCAGTATCTGATCAACGCTTTTAGT
>JAHXHU010000252.1 GCA_025656375.1 Candidatus Thiodiazotropha sp. (ex Ustalcina ferruginea)
AACTGTTATTCGGGGATCCACCAGATCCCGATATTTCACCACTTCAATCCAGGCTGCTATTCTCATGAATATTTATGGGACAGCAGTGACTACCGGCAACGATGATGAATATACTGCGCCAATGTCCCATTATTTTTAAATGACCGTTCATGATATCTGTTGCTCAGCTGAAATGTTTTGTGCTGTTGTCGGGTTAATAGCAGATGAGTTGATGTCAACGAGCACGGTCGTACTGCGACCATGCTCGTATCAACGCTATGCAATCAGGCTGTTCAGAGTGACTGGTTCTGAACGCTATCTCGCATACTATTCACAAAAAGCATCGGGAGAGAGTTCGCACAACTCCTCAAGTAACGCTTCCGGATCCTCGATCTCGCATTGCGGATCCTCAAGAATATCAAGAGAGTCACCCACACAGACCAGTTCTTCCCGTTCACCGGTTAACACGCCATCTTCCATCGCTTCGGCAAGGACAAAACCGATACCTGGAATATAGTACTTATTTTCCGTGGATTCAGGATCGAGTGGCGCGAAGTCAAAGGTCATTAAACAGCCACCGACGTCGGCACAGGGAAAATTCTCATTCTCCACGCTGGGTATTGATGCCAAATCAAGATATTGAATGATATCTTCGGCTTCACCCAGAGAAAACTCCGTCCTATGTGCAAGACCTACAGTTGGCATTGCCATCATCAACACACCGGCTTTGGCAAACTCTCTACCCGATTCAAAGGAACCGTCCAGGTCAACCAGTATGCCATCCTCAAAATTGCGTGCAATTTCACCACAATAGTAGACATTGCCATCCGTGTCTTGGGCAAACCAGTCATCGGTGATCTCCACAGCTACATATTCAATACCACCGTCCTCTTCATCTTCTTCAGCAATCACTACCGCATCTGCGACAACTCGACAGAGTACCCCCTGTATCTCACGAGACTCTTCAGTAACGTGAACGATCACAGTTTCTTCACCTTCTTCACCGGCCCGCAGTACATAAGTATGACCAGCAACAACTGATACATACAGATTTATTGTTGACTGATCGACATCATCAGGATCAACAAAGACAATGGCTGGGTCGAGTAGGGGATCAGCGTCATAACCCTCCTCACCTAGAATCTCACAGGCATCCGTTCGGGCATCACGCTGATCGCCGCAAAACTCGGCTTCCTCCATCCGTACCAGTTTTGCCTCTTCACGGCACGCTACACGTTCACTGCGTAGTGCCAGGTTGGTACAATTGGCCAGGGTGGTTTTGTAGTCATCTACAACATCGGATTTACATGCTTGGAACATCTGATTTGCGGTTCTTTCGCAGGGTGATCTGCCATCCTTCTGTGCGATTGCTGTCGTTGTGAAAAAGAGTGATGACACGGAGAAAGCCAATGTGCTCATCATCAGCAGTGTGTGTTTCATAATCTACTCCCAATGTGTTGAATCTATTCTTGGTTGGTGGTTCTCTTCTCAGCGTGATAACGATCAGGAATCGTTACCTG
This sequence comes from Candidatus Thiodiazotropha sp. (ex Ustalcina ferruginea), assembly GCA_025656375.1. Taxonomy (GTDB): domain Bacteria; phylum Pseudomonadota; class Gammaproteobacteria; order Chromatiales; family Chromatiaceae; genus Thiodiazotropha. The sequence continues at coordinate 1,500 of JAHXHU010000252.1, forward strand.
GTATGTCGATATTTCATTTCAAATTAAATCTCCTCGCATTATTTTGATCTGTTTATTCAGCAAATAAGTCACTGCTGAAATACTCACTGGTGTGAAGTGAACAAACATGTCGCGTGATACTTTTCCCAACAGTAGTGAGTTAGTGAAAATTTAAGTGATGGAAAGCGATCGCACTATAGAATGGATGTTGTACGATAGGTCAGGCAAAACTTAACTTGTTGAAAATGAGACTAAAATAATCAGAGCGCTGAGGTCCAGGGAGAGTGGACAGAGAGTCAGATCAGATTAAAAATGTTAACGCCGTTAGGGTGGAATATGAGTGGTTCATTGGATAGCAGCCATATTATAGAACAAATGTCCTACGGGTATTTGACTACTTAACGACCCTACTGGCTTGCAGGATGCTCGATTACAAGTTTCAATTGATGCTGTGATTCAGCAAAATCCTTAGGAATTAGTCTGCATGTTTCAGAGTGACCACGGTTTTTCATCCGGATTTCTCTCTCTAATCCTGGCAATGGTTATTTCCTATGGTTTCGCTGATGATATTGCGCATACAGAGAGCCCATCAGACAAGGCAGATTCAGACAGGATCTACCGTACACGAGATGAACAGCGTGAAGCGGGTTTGCAGAGAGAGATTACTCCCTGGCTTACCCTGTCGGGTCTACTGGAAGGTGAAGTCCTCTCTGAAAGGTTTGATCCAAGGGAACGACATCCCGATATCAAGGCTAGTGAGGATAATGCAGCACTGCAGCTGGGACTAATTGCGGATCTGTTCGCACTGGCAGAGGCTGAGGTGATCGTGGAATACGATACCGATCTAGACAAGTTTGTTGCAGATGAAGCCATTATTACCTTTGAATATGAACCTTGGGAGTTGAGCCTGGGTAAACAATACACACCGTTTGGCATCTATTTCAGCCATTTTGTGAGTGGTCCTTTGCTGGAGTTTGGAGAGACCCGATCCAGGAAAACCGTGATCCTTACCTATGGACCCAGTGATGAGTTTGATCTCTCTCTCGCCCTCTATAGAGGCCGGGCAACGGAACAGGGTAATGACGCGGAAGAGTGGGACTGGGCTGTTGGATTTGAAGCCTGGCCGATGAATAATCTCTCATTTGGATTGAGCTATCAATCCGATCTTGCAGATGAGGATGAGCGTCTGCTTGAAGAGGGGGGTAACCGCTACGCAGATCGTGTCTCAGGTATGAGCGGTTATCTGCTTCTGGTCCGTCAACAGTTTGAATTTTCATTCGAACTGGTTGCCGCTACAGATTTTTTTCAGGAACTGGAAAAGCATCAAAACCGACCGATGCCATGGAATGCTGAATTAGCATACTTTTTTCCGAAGTCTCATTTTGAGCTGGCATTACGCTTCGAGGAGAGCCGTGAATTAGCAGATGCACCAAAATATCAGTATGGATTGGCTGTCACTCGCTATGTAGGTAAGCATGCCAGTCTGACGCTGGAGTATCTACATGGACAATTCGAGGAAGGGTTCTTTGACATAGAACTTGATGATGATATTCCCATACAGCATGTACACACAGTCAGTGCGAAGGTGACAATCGAGTTTTAACGGTGTAATGAGTCTAATAATCAGTTACTTCCTTCTTATCTCTAACAATATGAAATATCAGTGATTTTAGCCTCTGTTATCCTGATGACATAGATTTAGCTGCACCCCATATAGGATATGTAGCATTGTTCTAAAGTTGGTGTTGGTCAGGCCGATATTTAATACCAATCAATGGATTTACGCTTTATATTTAGAACAAGCAGTGACGCTGGATACATGGTAAATAGATTTATTCCCAATTTTCAGGATGACGGAAGGCGATTGCACCTCCAAATGTGGATAGCGATGGGTGTGTGGTCCCTATTGATTCTTTTCCTACTTATCTGGTCACTGAGAAATGAAGATTCTGAAATGTTAGAGTTGGCTCGGCAAGAGGCGGTAGCCAACTTCAACAAAGACCAGGCATTTCGTGTGTGGGCCACCAAACATGGCGGTATCTATGTTCCCATCAGTGAACACACTCAGCCAAATCCCTATTTAAGCCATATTCCCGAAAATGAATTGGTGACGCCTTCAGGACGTCGACTGACATTGATGAATCCAGCCTACATGCTGCGACAGATGATGGATGACTACAACGAACTGTATGGAGTGAAAGGGAGAATTACCAGTCTCATCCCTCTCAACCCGGATAATGCGCCAGATGAGTGGGAGAGAGAGGCACTCATAGCATTCGGGATGGGAGAGGAGGAACGTTTCGAGGTAACCGAGATCAATGAAGTCCCCTATCTACGCTTGATACGCCCTATGGTGACAGCGGAGGGATGTCTTAAGTGTCACGGCCATCAAGGGTTCACTGTGGGATCAATACGCGGTGGTGTTGGTGTCTCAGTGCCTCTTGCCAGCTATCTCTCCGTGGCCAATAGCCGAAAAAGGAATCTTTTGATTGCCCTGACTATGATCTGGGCAGTAGGTATTGTGAGTGTGTGGCTGGTTGGGAAACGAAGCCAACAACGTATCAAAGAGCGTAAAAGCTATGAAGGACAGATCTGGCATCAAGCTAATTTTGATTCTCTAACCGGGCTTTCCAATCGAAGCTTATTCATGGATCGGTTGGATCGTGCCCTTGCCTATGCACGGCGGCATGAGTATAAGCTGGCACTGCTATTTATCGATCTTGATCGATTCAAAGATGTCAACGATACACTGGGTCATGCCATTGGTGATCTTCTGTTGCAGGAAGCTGCACAACGCCTGCAAGGCTGTGTGAGGGATATGGATACAGTTTCTCGCCTGGGAGGTGATGAGTTCACTGTCATTCTGCCTGAAGTTGTGGATGGCATGTCGGCCACAATGGTTGCCGGTACGATATTGACATCACTGTCTCGTCCGTTTGAACTGGATGGGCAAGAGACCCAACTCTCAGCCAGTATCGGTATCACCATCTTTCCCCAAGATGGCGAGAATCCTGGGATGCTGTTACAGAATGCCGACACCGCCATGTACAGGGCCAAGGCGGAGGGACGGAATACCTTCCGTTACTTCACCTGGGAGATGAACAAAGAGGCCGGTGGACGAGTCACCCTGGAGGCCGCATTACGACGCGCATTGAAACGTGAAGAGTTTGAACTCCACTACCAGCCAATCCTTACTGTTTCCGACGGCGACCTGATCGGAGCTGAGGCATTGATACGCTGGGAGTCTCCAGAGTTGGGCCTGATGGGACCCAATGAATTTATCCCTTTGGCTGAAGAGAGTGGTCTGATTGTCCCGATAGGTGATTGGGTACTGAAAAAAGCAGCTGCTGATTTGGCGAAATGGGATCATGCTGGATTGGTGTTGCAAAAACTATCGGCCAACGTCTCAATCGTCCAGTTTCAAATGAAAGGTTTTACTCGAAAGATCCTCGACATCCTCAACAGCCAACCACACCTGGCATCCCGGCTTTTTTTCGAGATTACTGAGAGTGTGTTTATGGATGAACACAGGGAACCTGGGGCTCGCCTAGAAAAATTGCGGGAACAGGGTATAGGTATCGCCATCGATGACTTTGGAACGGGTTACTCTTCTCTGAGCTATCTGAAGCGTTTCCCTGTAGACAAGATCAAGATCGACCGCTCATTTGTGCGTGATGTAACCAGTGATCCTGAGGATGCTGCCCTATGCGAGGCGATTATCGCGATGGCCCATCATCTCGGCCTTGAAGTAGTGGCAGAGGGAGTTGAGACAGATCAGCAGTGGCAGTTTTTACGTGACAGTGGTTGTGACTATGCACAAGGTTACCTGTTTGGTCGGCCGATGCCGTTTGATCGCTTTACAGATTATCTAAAACAGAATCTGACTATGGACAGGGCAGTGGTCTGACTGAAATAGTTGGCTCTTCTCAAGACCGAATGGGTAAAGCGTGTTGATTGCAGGGATTTAATCACCAACTTCAGATTCAATTCTCTCCAAATAAAACATAAATATTAACCCGGTTACCTAAAATGTTGCCGGGTTAATAATGTGATTGCTTAATTGGTGCGGCCCTGCGGTAATCTCCCCATTAATAATGGGACTCAAAAGTAGTCACTGTTAAGCTGTCTGAGCCAGCTTCTGTATCGGGGTGATTCCACCTAAT
>JAHXHU010000145.1 GCA_025656375.1 Candidatus Thiodiazotropha sp. (ex Ustalcina ferruginea)
CAACTGCTGAATTCATTTTTTCCTTCCTTTGCCATAAACCGGAACACTGGGAATTATAAATGACTGTTTTATTCAGGACACTACACTAGGACACGGCCCTGCCGTACCCTACCGGGAAGGTAAGACTTAGAACGTCAACAGCCAACTTACAATGGCGCGGATATTCTCTTCCGGGACATGACCATTGGGTGGCATCGGGATCTGTCCCCAGGTACCGGAGCCACCTGCTTTGACTTTTGCCACCAGCATATCCACTGCAGCGGCATCACCCTTATACTTAGCAGCCACCTCTTTATAACTGGGACCAACCACCTTCATCTCAATCTGGTGGCAAGCCATGCAACCGGAAGTGGTTGCCAGCGCCAACTGATCACCACCTGCTGCTGCGACAGGAGCCGCTTCAGCTGCCGGAGCGGCTACCTCAGCAGGTGCTGCAGCAGCAACAACCTCTTCCGTAGCCGGTGCTGCAACCTCAGCAGGAGTGGCGGTCTCAGCAGAATCGGCAGGTGCCGGCATGGGTGCAACCGCACCTTCGACCGCTACCTTGCCAATGGGGGCAATCCTACTCAGCACATCGGCCCGCTCTTCGGCCATGGACTGACCGGCAATCAACAACGCGCTGATACCTAGGGAAATTACAGCGCCAAAATTGGATACAGCTTTGATACTCACGAGCTAACTCCTCCATCATTCAATCAAGTGCGCCCAAGGGAAAGGGCAACTTCGCAAAACCCGGCAAGTATACCCGCAGGCGAAAAAAAGATCGAACAGGGTTGGACGGCATCAGTCAGGGCCGCTAAACTAGCTCACTCTTCGAATCCCGACCTCAAGATTAGGGATCTGTCGATAGACGAGCGCCCGTAGCTCAGCTGGATAGAGTACCGCCCTCCGAAGGCGGGGGTCACAGGTTCAAATCCTGTCGGGCGCGCCAATTATCCCCGGGTGCATACCGGGCACATAGGTAACACTTCAGTCCGTCAGTGATGTGCATCACAATCCACGGCGTATCCAGTGAATAGTTGAAGGATTCTAACTGGCAAATGCCAGAGGCAGAATTCCAGCATCGGAAAAACCCTCAACTCTGACAGACTCGTCGGACGACGAATCTGTCAGAGAGGGCTGGTAACTCATATAGAGGTATTATCGCAGTTGGTAGAGTAGACGGCGATAACCCGATCCTTGGTGACCCTTAAGTTATCGACGGAGAGTGACAGGCGTTCAGGTATTTTAGTTTCAGTGCGCTGGGTAGGATGGGGGTTACTGTTGTTACCCATGAGATAGACCGTGTCGCTCAGCACCGCCTGAAGTGACCAGAAAGTACCTTTCGCTTCGATACCGCGAGCATTCATGTCATGTATTGCCTGTTCGATGTTGCCCAACCGGTAAACACGACCATCTTCCTCACTATAAAGGGTATGCTTATTTCCCTCAGCATCGACACCCACAATCCTCTCAACGACAACCAAAGCGTCAGACAGTAGTGTATCGTTAGCGGCATCTTTTTCACCTGCGGACACAAAAATGGGTAACGTTATCAATGTCAGTGCCAGCAAGGATGAACGTATAAACTGCATGTAAATCTTCATATCAAACCTCCAGAGCATTTTGGGCTCAGAATTAATTTAAAAACCTTTTTCAATCCCGAAACAGCAAGACCATTTCTATAAAAAAGAACCCTAACAGATTTGATTCGCCTAATTTGGGACATATTTCCCATATATATCTGTCAAACATCACATTTTTAACCAGATTCTGTTCCGTGATTCATGCTGTGACACAACATCCTCACTCTCATTTACCACAAAGAGTGACTTGATTATGGGGTGAAAATTAGCAGCTCAATCTTAAACAGAACTTAAAAACTGACATAATAAATTTAAAGTGTGATCAGGTAGTTAAGACTTAATTAACCATTAATAATGCTTAACCCAGTCGTAACATTCAAAGAAGCTCTGAACAAGTCCGGACGAGTCAGATTGTGAGCCAAATAATCTCGCACAGGCCATCAATCGCAGGTAATAGCCAGTCTATACCAAGGATTGACAACGAAGAGGTGAACGTATTTGGCTGCATGATGACCGTCTATGGTTGCAAACATGAACAACGTGAGTTTTAGCAATGCTTGATTTATAGTGCTGTGGTGTCTGAAAACAAACAGAAAATAACCCAACAGAGATTGTAATGCGCAAAATTTTAACTACCAGAGTAAATCACACGCTCTATTTAGCTGCCTGCCTCCCTCTTCTGCACGCCTGCTCAGGGATTGGCGCTATCTCAGGTGATTTGCCACTAAAAGTTGAATCAGATCCAACCGGAGCAACTGTCTTTATCATGGACAAACCTGTTGGCGAGACACCTATAACGATTTCTCAACAGCAGATATACCCGGTAGGATATGACCCAGCCAATCAAAAACTGTACGGCTCCCTGGCGATTAAAAAAGCGGGATGTCAGGATTTTAAGAAAAGAATCCGCTACCAGGATTTCAACCGGGTTTTAACTGCAAAACTACAATGCGGTAAAATCCCTAAACGCCAATCACTACAACCTTCTTCAACCGATCGAGTTATTTCAACACCCATAGAAACACCGACCAGCAGCTCTAACCATACACCCGCAACCAGCATGAGTGAGAGCATGCCTAAAACGACTGCCACTCAGCGCACAGCTCCTGAACAATCAGCCGAAGTGGAAAAAGCCAAAGGCAACGAGGAGCAACGGAGTTTCACGATTAAGCAACGCCTGCAACGCCTGGATAACCTGAAGCATGAAGGGTTGATTACGGAAGAAGAGTATCAACAAGTACGTAGAAACATTCTGGATGAGTTGTAACTAACTGAACTTAATCAGGGAAAGAACCAAAAAAAGGCCGCTACCTTTCGGTAGCGGCCTTTGTTACTTATATCCCTGTTATGGCATTTTTTAGTAAGCGGAAAGTAAACGCAAGTAACTGACTACTCCCTTGATCTCTACTTCAGAGAGCATATCTTTCCACCCGGGCATGAGAGACTTACCAGGTGTACCGTGGGTCACGATCTCAATTAAATGAGAGTTGGGATGCTTGTTCATTACAGCACTGTTGGTGTGATCCAGGGGTTTCAAATTCAATACACCCGCCAACGGCCCATCTCCCTTACCGGATCGCCCGTGGCACGCAGCACACTTATCCATATAGATCTGTAGTCCGACTCTCGGGTCCCCAGGCAGTGTGTGTTTCGATCTTTGCAGAAACCGGATATAGGAGACCAGTGAATTGATCTGATTCGCCGGCATGGCCAATCCCCATTGTGGCATGGCACTGGTGCCTGAACCGTGTTTGATCGTTCCCTGGATCAGTCCAAACAAATGTCTGTCTGATCCCTCTGCCGCACTCTCCTCATGATCGGTTAAATCAGCGGGTGCAACATCCAGTTTCTTCGCCAGCGGGCCATCGCCTTTGCCGCTTGTTCCGTGACAGAGAAAACAGGACTGGTTGAACAAAGCATAGCCCTGAAAGGCATCACCTGCGTAAGCACTGGCTGAAATCAGTCCCAACACGCTCACTATCGCAGCGAATTTAAACATTTTAGATAGCATTCTGCTCATGAGTTAATCCTCACTTTTTTCTAGTACTGCATGCTTGCAGTCAAGTCGACCGAGTATTCGGTTCGAGGTTTATCGAAAAGGCGCAAGGCGTCCTTTAGTAGCCGGCAAACAGCTGGAACAGCCATTTACTGTCTCGCTCATTACCTCGTGCATCCACACCATCTCCACTCTCTTTCACATAATAGAGTTCAAAACGGATGTTTTGTGAAAACAGGTAGTTGGTTCCAACCGTTGTCGCATTGAATTCGGAGTCATCTTCGGAGCCATCATCGAGGGTGCGATAGGCAGCAAAGATATTGGCTTTATTTGGCAGTACCCCTAACTGGCCCAGTATCCCAAATGCTTCTCCATCATCAGTATTGGTACAGCCATCCAGAAAATGCGCATCATCGGCTGAGCAGCTGCCATAGCTGGCATATATACCCAACGGAAGACTACCCAAACTGCCCTGCATCTGAGCATCGACGACCCAACCGTCGGTGGCGATCAGGGTCTCCCCACCTGCACCATCAGCAACCTCCGCATCACCCGACCAGATCTGGAATCCGAAACCTGTATCCCATGAACCGATGAAGGGGGTATAGGCGGCACGAAAATAGTGCGCCAGACCGGATGGTTAGACTTCCAGGTTATTCTCTTCCCAACCCGGTACCCAGGGCGTGTAATTAATAAAATAGTTGTGGCTGGAGGCGACCAGTGCGATACCTGTTGCTTCACCGCTGCCCAACCCCAGCGCTTGTGCAGCACTGAAGCCCCTGCGCTCTTCTATCGGTCGTTGGGAACGCTGAGCACCGGTATTCAGTAATTCAAAACCATAGCCCGAACCCAGCCCATCGGTGGAAAACGGAATCACACTGAATTGCGTATTACCCGCTTTACCCACATTGAAATGTACTTTGGTAGAGAGGAAAGAGTTTGCGTCAGTCAGACCCAGTTCCATTAGAAAACCGGCATCTTTTGCCAGTTTACCGCCAACCAGCAGGGCGGCTTCATCGGGCCACTCAATGACACCAAAATCACTGCCTGCATTCGTATTACCATTCGTTTTTTGATAGCGAAGCTTGGTTATCACCGAGGCATTCAACATCAGCGGTAAGGAGATATCGTCCCCCTCAATGAGTCCTTGACCGCCTGTAAGCGTATAGCCACCTGCCCTGAATGTCCTGCCAAAAGAGTTCAGTGCAGGGAAGTGTTGAAAGTGGCAAGCTGTACAAGGCATGCTCGTCTGCCGTGCAAATGCAGGTACTGCACTTGCCTGTTCAGGAAGTATCAAGCTGCCGACTAACAGCAGCATTCCCATTGCATAGAAATGCAATATAGTGTGTTTCTTATTCATGCGTTTCTCCAATCGATAAAAAGCTTTTCAAGACCCAGTCGTTATTACTACTTGGCGGTCACTTTCCGACACTACCGTTACATCGCTACAAACATCCGGTACATAACCTGCAAACGACCCCATAACCACACAACCCAACTCGATAAAAAGACGAGATTCACCATCCTTGACTATAAAAAAAGTGGGGGGATTCGATGATTTTGAACAGCAGGCTGATAAGCTGAGAGACTTAACCTATACCTGGATAAATCGCTTGCCAGTACCGCACATTAGACGGCCACTGCTGTCACAATTATTGTTTTCCTAAGTGGCATACAGTTTCATGCAGAAAACTACCCGCCTTAATAAAATTGAGGCGTCCACTCTCACTTGCTCATGAGCAGACGCCCCAATTGCCAGAAGGCACCCCTTTAACAATCTATTTATTATCTGCAATTATTATGTACGACACCCAAACCACCCCATCCCTACTTGTGTTCATCTGCCTCGTTGTCAATTTTGATTTGAGAACCCTTATCAACTGAGCTCTGCTATTTATAACGAAACTTTTTTATGTCAACTTCTGTGAACTGCTTCACAATAACACTACCCTATGGTGATCCGGTTTATTATGGGGGTCCTGGGGATTTTCCCTCCTAAAAAGACATAATCCGCTGTAGCCCGCGCCAGTCATGGCTTTCAGAGGGGCATTAATTCCGAGTCTT
>JAHXHU010000443.1 GCA_025656375.1 Candidatus Thiodiazotropha sp. (ex Ustalcina ferruginea)
AAAAGCGTTGATCAGATACTGGAAAAAGTGGGGCGAGCCAAGGTTGTATTGCAAAATGGATAATATGTTTAGGACACTACACTAGGTTAGTCGTAAGGTGAAGTTATATTGAAAGTTTGAACTTATACGGCTATCCATTGTTCGAACGATGATACTGATTGAAAAATGAATATCGATATCACCACCTGAAAATGCACCGATTTTGTGGAAAAATTCTACCGATTATTCTCATCATACTGTGGGTCATATCACCATTGCAGGGTGCTTTTGCAAGTTTATCAGTGACGCTTGGTGAGCGTTCTCAGCATATGGAGATGCACAACTCATCTGCGATGGCTGATAGCCATGCATTGTGCCAATGCGGACAAGGTGAAAACAAAGCCTGCTGTTCTGGAGATATCTGTAGTATCTCCCATTGTGTCTCTACTCCAGCTATTGCCTCCTCATTCCACATGTTTGTCACTCATAGGCTGCGCGCTTATGAACCAATTCATACCCATCAGATGCCGCTTGCACAATTCAGCTCTCCTCCCCTCCGACCACCTCAAATCTGACTTTCTTGCTATTGATCTCTGAGAATTCAGCGTTCGTTTGAACAAGAATATTCTTGATGTATCAACAATGGGAGGCTGACCGTCGTTGATAGGTAACTGAAGAAAAAGTCCATGAGATAATATATCAACCCAACAGTGAAGTGAGGTGCTTTTCTAATACCACAAGGTGTTGTTTTAAGTTTGTGCCTAATATTCGGTGTTAACTGCACGAAACAGTTTGGCTATACAGCTGACTATGCGAGAGAGGAGTGTGAGGATGCCAGCGATCTACAGTTTGTGGTCGGTATTCGTGTCTGGAATTAGAAGGTGATCTCCATGAAAAGAATTGAAGTAATCCTGACGCTTATGTTTGGCTTGATTAGCTTAACTGGGTGTGATAATCGACAGGGTGCCCCTAGTGAAAAGGCTATGTCTGCCTCTCTATCTCAATCATCTTTCACTGAACGCTGGTATGGTATTGATCAAGTCGATAGGGGGGGTGAGTTGTATCAGGAGATTTGTGCCAGCTGCCATAAACCCGATGCTTCGGGTACACCAAACTGGCAGGAGTTGGACGCTCAAGGCAACTATCCACCACCTCCTCTAAATGGTACTGCACACACCTGGCACCATCCACTTTCTGTTTTAAGAAGGACCATCAAGATAGGAGGCATTCCTTTAGGAGGCACTATGCCTGGATTTGCCGACAAGTTAAACAAACAGCAGATTGATGCCATCTTGGCATGGGTGCAGTCTCATTGGACTGATGAGATCTATACTATTTGGCATGAGCGGAATCTACAGGCTGGTAAATCACTACAGTTACTGAAAAAGGTTGATATCTAATCAATGAGGTTAATGATGACTAAAATCAGACTACAAAAAACTCAACATAAATCCATTTACATAAAACTGGTAAGTTGGTTATTGGCCGGTTTCATTCCGATTATGAGCGGGTTCCTGATTGCACCTCAAGTAAAAGCAGCCGACATTGTCGTTTATAAAAGTCCGACCTGTGGTTGTTGCAGTGCATGGATCAAACATTTACAGAAGAATGGTTTCTCAGTTGAAATGCATGATAGGAAAAATATGCAATTAGTAAAAAATTCGCTGGGTGTTCCCAACCATCTACAATCTTGTCACACCGCCCTGGTTGGGGACTATATTGTCGAGGGGCATGTTCCTGCTGATGATATTACCCGTCTGTTGAAAGAGAAACCTTCAGTCAAGGGGGTTACAGTACCTGGTATGCCAATGGGTTCACCTGGTATGGAAGGACCAAGAAAAGATAAATATGATGTTCTGACATTCGAGAAAAATGGAAAGACCCGCGTCTATTCCAGCTACTAATGTAAAAGTAAAATTCGGTATCAAAAGATTTGGTATCACACCTGCTGGGACTAAGAGTGAAATTCGTCATACAGCTGGACACCATCATCTGCTGGTTGATATAAAGCAGTTACCCAATCTTGATGAGCCGATACCCAGGGATGCCCAGCATATCCACTATGATCAAGGTGAGACTGAAACGATATTGGAACTGGTTCCTGGCCGTCATACACTTCAATTATTGTTGGGAGATGAGACTCATGAACCTCACGACCCACCCCTCATGTCGGAAAGGATAACTGTCACAGTCCAGTGATCAGCTAATACTCCTTGGTAACTATAAATGTGCCGGATTAATAATATGTAGGGTGCGGTCCTGCCGTACCACCGTGCAATCATTTAATAGATCCTAACGACTTATTTATATTTAAAAATAGCACCACCGTTGTTTCAGTCTACTTGAAAAGTAACATCTGAACCCCATCTACAAGACAACGTTTTGAATGATTGCATGAGAACTGCAAAGGAGAGATCTAAATGTTTGCTAGATTACACGGTTTTGAGGGTGGTCTGCTCAATGAATTCAGGCGCATGGAACACGAAATGGGTAAACTATTCAGCGCAGGTGTTCGGCCGAATATTATTCATTCCGTGGCGAGAGATTCCTATCCGCCTATCAATATCGGCACCACATCGACCCAGGTTGATCTCTATCTGTTTGTTGCCGGTGTCGATCCGGAAAGCCTGGATATTTCAATATATGACAGCCAACTGACTGTAGATAGTGAACGTCGGATAAGTAAGGTTGATAAGGCCAACTGCTTTAGAAATGAGCGGTATGAAGGTGCTTTTCATAAAGTGGTCAACTTGCCCGATGCATGTGGATGCAGACAAGGTTGAGGCAAGCTATAGTAACGGCGTGTTGCATATCGTTGTACAGCGGCGTGAGTCTTCCAAACCGCGTCAGATCACAGTTCAGTAACAGGCAAGAGGTAAGATTCATGAACAATCGAAACGATATGACTGAAAGAGAAGTGGAAACTCAACAACCTGTTGCTACTTCCCAAACAACCATCAGGCCCAGTGTAGATATCTTTGAAGATGAAAACGGGATCACTGTCATGGCCGATATGCCCGGTGTCTCAAAAAAAGGACTTGATATTTAGATCGACAAAGAGACGCTGACAATAGACGGAAGAACTGAAATCTCTACACCGGAAGATATGGAAGCTGTTTACATGGATGTCAGTGCAACCCGTTACCAGCGAAGTTTTTCACTTAGCAGTGAACTGGATGCAGACAAAACTGAAGCGATGCTCAAGGACGGCGTATTGTCATTACGGATTCCCAAGCGGGAGCAGTTCCAGCCTCGTAAGATCGAGGTTCGCACTGAGTAAGCCCCTCCTGTTTGTCACTGCGGATATATCGCCCTGGTTTAATTTATAGGCTGGGGCGGTATTTTTACTGCCTTTAAAAGTAGAATCCTGTGAACTTTTTATTTCTATGATGGTTAATCAAATTGTTTATTATCAACGTGAGTTATATAAATAAGTGGCACTTTGCTATTCATGGTTTACATGTGAGTAATGCTTATACAATGCAATTATCATGTACATTATAACTATCCAGTGGCTCAGGCATTGATAAACAGAATCCCTGAGCAAAATCAACATTCAGTATTTTTAGGGACTCTGCAATTTCATCAGTTTCTACAGACTCTGCAACAGTTAACTGGTTTACAGCTTTTGATATTTCACATATCGACTTCACAGTAGCGTAGTCGACTGAGTTACTGGTCATCTCTTTTACCAGGACTCCATCAATCTTTATGATATCAGTGGGTAACTGTTTTAAGTATGCATAGGATGAGTGACCACTCCCAAAATCGTCCAGTGCAAATCTGCATCCATGTAAGCGTAGATCCTGCATAAACTGCTTCGCATCATCAATATTTGATATGGCCGCAGCCTCTTTTACCTCAAAATATATTTTATCAGCAGGAAAATCATTCATTTTCAGTTTGTTTATAATGAATATTTTAAGCTCATTATCAGCTAATGATTGGGCCGTCAAATTTATAAAAATAGATGTTGTATGATTCAGTTCATGTGGATGATCGTTGAACCAATCTATGGTTCTGTTAATAACCCAATGATCTATTTGATTGCCCAATCGATAGCGCTCTCCGACTGGAAGAAAGTATTCAGGATCGAGAATGGTGCCATCACCTTGTTTCATTCTGATGAGTATTTCCATTCTATTAAATGAAATATCCTGGGAATTAAACGGAATAATATCTTGTTTATATAAAACAAATGAATTATGTGTAATAGCGGCTTTAATCTGCTCAACAGATAACATTTTTTTGCTGTTTCTAACGGAGAGCTCACTACTGTGGTCAAAAGCGTATACTTTGTTTCTTCCTGACTCTTTCGCAATACTACAGGCGATATCAGCTGTGTTCAGGATTTCTGTTATAGTCTGGTTACTTTTCTCTATCTCAGTTACGCCAATGCTTGCACCTATCTGATACTGCTTATTTTCACAGTGATGCTTGATATTGCTGATTGCCAGTCGGATATTATCACTGATATTCAATGCCTTTTCTAATGTGCAGCCTATATAAATGACAGCGAATTCATCTCCTCCTATTCGAGCAACCACATCACTGGTTCGTATATGTTCGGTAAGAATATTCGCCACACTGATCAGAAGTTTGTCACCTTCTGCATGTCCACATGCATCATTAATAGTTTTAAAGTAGTCAAGATCTATAAAGCATAGGGCATCTCTTTCTATATGATTCGAGCCCTTCTCCAATTGTTGCTTCAGGATGCGTTCAAACGCCCTTCGATTATAGAGTCCTGTTAATTGGTCATGGGATGCCTGATGGAAAAGGGTTGCTGTAATGCTCTCTAGATGATGGCTTAAGTCTATGATCTCTTTTGGACCATAGGATGTTTTTTCAAAACTACTGCCGGATACGGCACTCGCAGACGACTCCTTTAGATGTCTCAAGGGGATACTAATTTGTTTACTTGCCCAATACCAAACAGCAGCGATGAGTAGTGCAAAGAGGCCTCTTGCAATATGGCGAATTAATGCGGCATCTTCTTTTTTGTCAAGTAAAATCTGATTGTTGTATTTTAGCCTCTCGTCCACCTCAGAGATAACGCTCTGAATGTTACTGGCCAATAAGTAACCAAGTTGGTCATGCTGGGTCAGCAATTCATATAATTCCTCTTCGAAAAGCTCTCCCTCTGATAGATCGTTAGCTTGAATCAACAGCTTGTTAATGGATCTGACCTGCTCTGCAGACGCTCCCAATAGATGGGGATTTTGTAGTAATGATGCATTTTCAGAAAGCTTTGCAAATGCTTTCTGTAAAAGAACACCTTTTTTATAAGTACCGTCAATAAGGTAAGTATTACCAGAGCCAAGTATTAAATCTACGGATATAAGGAACTGTGCAGTGTTATCACCCGTACGCACAAGATCCTTTTCCCATAGTAAATCAGTATTGTATTTATTGGAGAGCTCATGAACATTGTCAAACTGTATTGAAAGGGCTTCCTCTAAGGCATATCCACCAGCTAGGCAGGTAAGAATCAAGATTGCCAGGTAGACTTTAATGCTCATTCGCTGCCGGCCATGGATAGCGAATGCGCAGGCTGGTAGACCCCGGTAGGCGTAGGGCCCGGGCAGGTATCCGTTGTCGCGAAGCGG
>JAHXHU010000357.1 GCA_025656375.1 Candidatus Thiodiazotropha sp. (ex Ustalcina ferruginea)
ACTAAAAGCGTTGATCAGATACTGGAAAAAGTGGGGCGAGCCAAGGTTGTATTGCAAAATGGATAATATGTTTAGGACACTACACTAGTGTCTTGGGTATGATTTCAGAGAATACCAATATAAGCAGGGTTAGTACTGCAGAGGCTACTCCCACATAAGCACTACCAAACACAACTGCAGCCTGTGCCCCCGCTCCAGCAGCACCAATAGTGTGGGCAGTCGTATTTAAGGTAAGAATCGCTGCCAACGGATCATTGATATCCTGTTTCATATCCCGTAACAGGGGTGCCGCCCCATTTCCCTCTTGTTCAAGAACGGATATATAGGGATGAGTGATGCTGAGTATCACTGCCTCGGCAATTGAACAGATAAATGAAAACCCTAAGGCAATGAGCACATACACAATGAGTAGTAGCATGAAAACACCAACGACAGGACCGAACTTACTACTCTTTTATACAGGCATTTACTGCCCATTTCACTAGGGCCTGTTAACACGAATAACATAGAACGCAGTACGCACCACGATCCGGTCAGGAAACGGCATCTGTGCTGTTGTGCTCCTTATTTCAGTCAAGCGCTACTCAACAGCCTCGAATAACTCTTCGGCAGCTCGCAGTGCATTCATAGCGCGAAAACTCAATTGGTCATAGTTCTTCAGGTAGGAGAATTCTGACTGGTCAAGCCCCTCCGCCGCTTCTACAGGGTCGAAAGCACCATCAGCGATTCGTTGACCAACACGATCTCTCAGCATGGTCAAATAGTCATAACTGTCATGTAATGCCTCATCAATATGGGTAACATGCCCATGACCAGGAATGATAATTTCTGGTTTCAGCTTATCCCGCATGGATTCAAGTGTGGCGATCCAACGTAGCAGTCCACCGGGGAAAACCCCCAATAAACGTTCCACATAGACTGCATCACCTGTAAAAAGTATCCTGGTTTCCGGTAACCAGACAAATAGATCACCTGGAGTGTGAGCGCCCCCCGTAAAGCGTAGCTCCACATCTACTCCATGCATCGGCAAACGATAGCTGTCGGTAAAAGTCTTATCAGGAAAGACTGGATCCGGGTCACCACATGGATCACCGACAAGTCGTTTGATATTGCTTTTCTGTTGCTCAGCATTTGCCTGCATATATTCACGCCCGGCAGCTGCTGCCACTATCTCTGCACCTTGTCTTTTGAAGTAGCCATTGGCCAGCCATCGGTGATCCTGCCCACCGGTATTGATTACCCAACGTACCGGTTTGTCCGTTACACTACGGATTGCTGACTCAATAGCAGCGGCATCTGTCTGGCAGGCACCTGGATCCACCACTGCAACACCCGCATCACCTACGATAAAGCCAGATGTCATATTGTGCCCAAGGTTATCGGCAGAGCGTTGTCCAAGATCCCCGACAAGGGCATAGACCCGTTCATTAACCTTTACTGTTTCGAAGGCTTGGGCCGTACCGGTTAATAAAATGAGTGCCAGTAGCCGCGTTAAATGGTGTTTCACTCTTAGGAATCTCCCATATTGAGCAGACGATATGTCGGTAATAGCATACTTTAAGTCATGGCACTGTTATAGCCACATAAAACGATTGAGAGTGTAGTCGTGCCGGTATGGGATAATGACTAAGTCGCAGGCTCAGCCAGTACTACAATCCCATCCTCATCGGCATATAACCACTCTCCCGGCTTGAATGTCACACCACTGAAATTGACTTCACCACCCACCTCCCCTACTCCTTTCTTGACACTTTTACGGGGATTGGTGGCCAATGCCATCACACCAAGCGGCATCTCACCAATCTCTACAGCATCGCGAATACAGCCAAACATCAAGACGCCTGCCCAACCATTATCGACTCCCTTCTGTGCCAGCAGATCACCCAACATCGCACAACGCAGGGAACCACCGGCATCAACCACCAGTACCCTACCCTGCCCTGGTTGATCCAATTGGTCTCGTACCAACGAGTTGTCCTCAAAACACTTCAGGGTTGCAATGGCACCATGGAAGGCATGATGTCCACCATAGTGGCAAAAACCGGGATTGCAGATCTGAAGCTTCTCTTCATGAATGTCATACAGATCGGCTGTTTTCAAAGCACTGTCATTCAGACTCATTTATTCTCTACTCCTGACTATTGGTTCCCTTCCACTCTTTTTTTCTCACAATGCAGTGTTGAAAAAAAAGCCGTGCCAAAAGGCACGGCCGAAGGGCAGAAAAAGGTAAAAAAACAAACACAGCCGATAGACTCAGGAGGTGTTGAAAACACCTAAGAATTCATCAACTACGTTTGTAAGCATTAACGTTACATACCGGCCGCACTGTCAAATTGTTCCTCTTCCGTTGAACCCGTCAGCGCTGTCACGGATGAAGCACCACCCTGAATAACGGTTGTGACATCATCAAAATAGCCAGCACCGACCTCTTGCTGATGAGAGACAAAGGTATAACCCTTGTTACGGGCTGCAAATTCGGGTTCCTGGACCTTTTGGACATAGTGCTTCATACCCTCACCGCGAGCGTAGTCGTAAGCCAGGTCGAACATATTGAACCACATATTGTGGATACCAGCCAAAGTAATGAACTGGTATTTGTAACCCATGTCAGAGAGCTCATCCTGGAATTTCGCAATAGTGGCGTCATCCAGATTCTTCTTCCAGTTGAAGGAAGGGGAGCAATTGTAGGCCAGCAGTTTATGTGGATTTTCGGCGAGTACCGCCTGAGCAAACTCACGAGCGAAGCCAAGATCCGGGGTGCCCGTCTCACACCACACCAGATCGGCATAGGGCGCATAGGCCACACCGCGGGAGATGGCCTGATCCAGACCGTTTTTGACCTGGTAGAAACCTTCGGATGTACGATCACCGGTCAAGAAGGGCTTATCATTTGGGTCTACATCCGAGGTCAGCAGATTGGCCGCCTCAGCGTCGGTGCGTGCCAACACCAGGGTGGGCGTGCCCATAACATCAGCTGCAAGACGCGCTGCAATCAACTTCTGCACCGCTTCCTGGGTAGGCACCAATACCTTTCCACCCATGTGGCCACACTTCTTTACTGCAGCCAGCTGATCTTCGTAGTGAACCCCGGATGCCCCAGCGGCAATCATCTTTTTCATCAGTTCGAAGGCGTTGAGCACACCGCCAAAACCGGCCTCAGCATCTGCAACGATGGGCAGGAAATAGTCAATATACCCCTCATCGCCCGGATTGATATCACGAGACCACTGGATCTCATCGGCGCGTTTGAAACCGTTGTTGATCCGGCGCACCATGGTCGGCACTGAATCATAGGCATAAAGCGATTGATCCGGATACATCGTCTCAGACGTGTTGCCATCTGCTGCAACCTGCCAGCCTGAGAGATAGATTGCCTCTATGCCAGCCTTCGCCTGTTGCATTGCCTGTCCGCCGGTAATAGCGCCCATACAATTCACATAACCCTTCTTGGCATCGCCCCGTACCAATTTCCATAGCTTTTCGGCACCCTTCTTCGCATAGGTATATTCTGGTTGAACCGATCCGCGTAGACGCACCACATCTTCAGCGCTATAGCCGCGTTTCACATCGGTCCAACGGGGGTTTTCTGCCCAATCCTTTTTCATGGCTTCAATCTGTTCATTACGTGTCATTTATGCTCTCCAGTGGTATTACTTTGTGTCGTTTTGATACTCGCCGCACAACTCAATTGAGTTGCTCATAGGCCGGGAGGGTAAGAAACTCTTCAAACTTGTCTTCTGCAACTATCTGTCTCAACAGCGTTGCCGCCTGTTCGTAGTGGTCCGATTCAAAAGCCAGCTCACCAACTTCGCTTCTAATTTCAGTTAGTTCATCATCAACTGCTTGCTCAAAAATCTGATTTGTAACATTCCGGCCATCGCTGAACACCCCCTTGGGGTAGCGAATCCATTGCCAAATCCGTGAACGGGCAATCTCAGCAGTGGCTGCATCCTCCATGAGATGGTGGATGGGCACCGCACCACGTCCGCCCAGCCAGGCGGCCATGTAGCGCAAGGCTGCACTGATGTTGTTGCGCAGTCCTGCTTCGGTAATCTCACCTTCCGGGACCTGCAATAAATCACTGGCACTCACCTGCAGGGCATTGTCTGTTCGATCAAGTTGGTTGGGACCCGGCATGTGTTGATCAAAGACAGCCATTGCTACCGGTACCAGACCAGGATGTGCGACCCAGGTCCCATCGTGACCATCTCCTCCTTCACGCACCTTATCGAGTCGCACCTTCTCTTTGGCCGCCGCATCAGCGGCCGCATCATCACGAATCGGGATCTGTGCCGCCATACCACCCATGGCATGGGCACCACGACGATGGCATGTATTGATCAGGAGCTTTGAATAAGAGCGCAGAAATGGCGCCGTCATGGTGACTTGACTGCGATCCGGTAAAACGCATTCAGGATGAGCATGAAGACGTTTAATGAAGCTGAAGATATAGTCCCAGCGGCCGCAGTTGAGGCCACAAATATAATCCCTCAGCGCATACAGGATCTCATCCATCTCGAATACCGCTGTGATGGTCTCGATCAGAACCGTGCAGCGGATAATGCCATGCTCCAGCCCCAATTCCTGCTCAGCCCAGGTAAAGATATCTGTCCACAACTGTGCTTCAAGATGACTCTCCATCTTTGGCAGGTAGAGGTAGGGCCCACTCCCCTGAGCAAGTAGGGTGTCAGCGTTATGGAACAGATAGAGACCGAAATCAAACAGTGCGGCAGAGACTCGTCGACCATCTACCAGCAGATGCTTCTCTTCCAGATGCCAACCACGGGGACGTACAATGAGGGTCGCCAATTGCTCGTTAAGGCGATAGGCCTTGCCTTCTGGGCTGGTGAAGGTCAAGGTGCGATTGACCGCCTCCCGCAAATTGATCTGTCCTTCGACTGTCGCCTCCCAGGTGGGTGAATGAGCATCTTCCAGATCGGCCATGAAACATTTGGCACCAGAGTTCAGGGCATTGATCAGCATTTTTCGGTCGACTGGACCGGTAATCTCCACGCGTCGGTCCTGAAGATCTGCCGGTGCAGGACGAACCTGCCACTCCGAATCACGGATTTCTTTGGTTTGCTGAAGGAAATCGGGTAACTCACCGCGATTCAGTAGTTGCTGCCGATCCGCCCGAATTTTCAGCAACACTCGTCTTCTGCTACCAAAACGACGTTCCAGTTCGGCAACGAAGTGGAGCGCTTCCGGTGTGAGGATGGTATCGAAACCCGGTCCCATTGGGCCGGTAACTCTTACCTCCTGCGTCGATTGCTTGAGGCTCGATGGTGTGGTGGACATAATCTTCTCTCTCCTCATCTTCACTATTGCCATGCACAAAATGGGTGCATGCATATTGGCATCTGATTTCCCGTATCCTCCATGGAGGCACGCAGTTATTTTTGTGCACTGCGTTAAAGCATAGTGAAAAGGTCAAGATTATTTTCTAAAAAATATCAATAGTTAGGTTTGATAAAAAAAATCAAGTGAGTCTTCGATCTCGTGATGTCATTTATGCGTCCCAGGCATAAAAGACACTCGATCTTTGACAGCCTATTCATGCCCCTGCCGT
>JAHXHU010000342.1 GCA_025656375.1 Candidatus Thiodiazotropha sp. (ex Ustalcina ferruginea)
GCTTTGTATCCCCTCTGGCGCAAGGCACGGCGGGTCTACAGTCTCGCCTCACGGCTGCCGGGGACTAACCGCCTCGGCTTTCAGCCTTCCTTGGCGCTCAGCGTACGAGATTGATATCAAAAGTACCGGGGTTAGATACCCTCACATGATTAAGCGTGACAGGTAACCAGAACTCTGTGCCTTCATGGGTTGTCTTGCGCTCTGCCGGCAGGACTTCTATTGTGACACTTTGCTCTGTGATCAGCGCCTCGGTATCCGACACACTGAATTGAATATCATAGTTGCCCAGTGCAACGCCTGTTGTCGGCCAAATAACTTGATGAGTCGCAGGATCAAATACGGCTCCACTTGGCGCTTGGATCATGGAATAGGTCAAGTCGTCCCCGTCCGGGTCGTTTGCTTCCAGTGTATAGCGCCACTCATCACCTTCGATAACGAATACTATGGGGGTCGAGGTGATCACTGGTGCATGATTGCCTTGTGTCACCGTAATGTTAAAACTGGCCATCTGGTTGTCTGTACCATCACTGACAGTGACTACAACAGGCCCAAAGGTTCCGGTGTCGTTACCACCCGGTGACAAGTCAATCGCACTATCCATGTGATTGGCGAAACTCGGCAATCCGACAACGCTGTAGGTAAGTGCATCACCGTCAGCATCACTGGCGCTCAGGGCAAGGGTCAACGTTGTGTTGGCTTCCAGGGTGACATCGCTTATGGGTTCAAACACCGGTGCGCGGTTGGTATCGGCAATGGTGAGGGTGAAGGACTGCTCATCACTGGCGCCAAGCGTGTCTTGTACGGTGACCGTCACGGGATGATCGCCTGCGACCGTATAATCCGGGGTCCAGCCGATCAGACCGTTGGCGTCGATACTCATGCCTGCAGGCATGGTGATCAAGCTATAATTAAAAGCATCGCTGTCAGAATCGTTGACTTGAACCTGGTATTGATAGGCTTGGTTTTCTACACCACTCGTCACCGGGGTAGAGGTGATTGTCGGCGCATCGTTAACCGATGAGACCGTCACATCGACCGTAGCAACGGGAGAGTCGAGCAACCCATCATGGGTCCGATAAGTGAAGCTGTCACTGCCGTTAAAGTCGGCGGTTGGCGTATAGACAAGATCGGGCACCAGCCCCGAAAGCTGCCCGTTAAGAGGCTCCGTAACAATGGAGTAGGTTATGCTGTCGCCATCGATATCCTGTCCTTGCAGAACAATGATAAGAGCAACGTCTTCTTCGGTGGTCACGGCGATATCTGCG
Source organism: Candidatus Thiodiazotropha sp. (ex Ustalcina ferruginea) (assembly GCA_025656375.1). Classification (GTDB taxonomy): domain Bacteria; phylum Pseudomonadota; class Gammaproteobacteria; order Chromatiales; family Chromatiaceae; genus Thiodiazotropha. The sequence goes on from JAHXHU010000342.1 coordinate 1,266, forward strand.
GCACTCGGAGGATGATTGATGTCAAGCACTTGCAGGGTAAAGCTTTGACTGTCTGTCAGTCCGGCCGGGTCGGCGGCAGCTACCGTGACGGCATGCGCACCGATATCGGTCTGTCCCGGAACCCAGCTAATCAAGCCGGTAGCGGAATCGATGACCATGTCGGCCGGTGCCGTAACCAATGTGTAGTTAATAACATCGCCCGCATTCGGATCGGTAGCATCGACGTCGTATTGATAAGCTTGGCTTTCCGTGCCGTTTATCACTGGTGTGGAGATGATTTGTGGCGCTTGATTGGTATTCGACCCCTCTGACACGCTCAGCATATAACCTTGCTGATCGTACAAACCCGAATCATCGACAGCACGCACTTTGACCGAGTATTCACCCGATTGAACAGGTATCCAGGTAATGACGCCGCTCTCGCTGTCGATACTCATTCCTGCAGGGAAGGACTTCAGAGAATAGCGTATGGGATCGTCCTGTCTGTCGATCGCATCAACATCATATTGATAGGCCACACCCACTTGCGCGGCCAGCACCGGTGTACTGATAAAGCGGGGGGGTTTATTGCCGCTTCGCTCTTTCGGTGTCACATGTAGCACTGGCGACTGACAGACCTCTAACCCATTACTGTCCACCTCTTTCACGGCATATCGGTAACGGGCTCCGGAGATCAGACCCGAATCCAGATAGCTCGTATCGGAGGATGTAATTTGCACGATCGATTGATAGCTGACGCCATCGTCGACACTGCGATAGACGTTATATTGCGGCACCCCCGAATAGGCCCATCTCAGTTGCACCTCGCTTACTGTGGCATAGGCATTGAAGTCGGTCAGGCAGTAATCACTGCCATCTGTCACGATCGATTCCGCACTCGCCATGTTAAACATGATCGGCAGAGCAATGATGAGCGCTGAGAGACGCTGAAGATATTGACTACAAGACATATCCTTTCTCCGAAACTACTCCTGGTAGTCCTTTTATCTGGTCACTCTTGGGGTATTGCTTGATCTATTGAACAAACCAAAGCTGGCGTAACACCAACATCACAGCCCTATCCGGCGTTGACTTATCCCATACTGTTGAATGCGGGGACAGGCCTCCATTCCATCAACAGATGATGGAGATCTGCCCGAACTCCAAATTCTTAACTGGGGATATGATATTAGATAGCTTTCGAGGAGTGATTGAAGCTGAAATGGCGGTGCCGAAACATTCGGGCTGCCTTGAAGAGTGGGGTCCTCACGATATCTTTCCATGTTAAACATCCGTGGTCGTGCCGCTTGATAATCAGCGAGCTGTTCATCTCATTTAACCGACTAAAACTTCGGCAAGTCATACGTCATTGACACCGTTCCATCACATAACAGGCAGTTGATACAGCATGGTATGGATTCGCCAAAGCTTGTCCTGTAAAGAAAACCGATATCCCATTTAATCATTGGAGCAGTAAACAGGTCCGACATTCTCTAGCCGAGCTCAGCATATCCTACTCAATGAAACTATCAAGTAATTTAAATACTAATAGCAGACTGGTGGTTCAGCATGGGTAGCAGACACCGGTTCCCCCGAGTCCACAGTAGCCTTTACTATGGGGAGCCACCCCTGACCTTAATGGTGTAATCCACCGTTATCAGGCTCCATATCAAAAGGGAGACATTTCTGCCTCTGAATGAATTCTACTGACTGATGACATTGAATGTAAGAAATACCCCGCTGAACCTCAATGAAAAGCAGTTGTGAAATTCAATAATTGGTGAGAATCGAGGCATGTATTGTGCCTTCTTGGCAATCGTTCATACCCAGGGTAATCATTAAGCGATCTGTGCAGTAGACTACCAGTCTCAATGCATTCTCACACAATCATCAATTACTATAGTCTGCTTGAACATAGTCGCCTGCCTCTGACCAGTTCAAACTGATTTGGCCAAATTCATCAACGCTCGGGAGTATGATCTTCGCATGGAGAGAATGGATATGTGTTGCAATCTTTTGAACAGTCCCTGCATCAGCTTGCAACAATGAGGGATGAGGCCTTATTGCGTAGGCCTTCAGATAAGCAAGGACTTTGTAGGCTGTATCGTTACAGGCGAAATTACCAAGCAGGGTACTGATTCCCAATGCAGAAAGCTCACCAAGGAAGTGTCTTGCCTGCTTTAGATCGGAAGCCAGAGAAGGCAGGTTGAACTCAATCATCAATCCGGTACCCACGACCTGCAACCTTCGCAGTTCAGATTGTATCAATTCAAGAATACTCTCATCTTTGGCAGCCTGTGCTGAAAGACGGATAATCAATCGGGCCCTATTTCCCTCCAGCGAATATTCACCGAGTCTGTTTATCGCATGCTTACAAATATAATGATCGAAGGCTTGACCGATACCGTACTGTTCAACTGTGAGGTAGATGTCATTCGCAACCAGTACTATATCTGTCGCTGGCTCAGGCAGTGGCATCTGCTCTCTCATTTCAACATCACCATCATACGAGGAGGTAAATCGTTGCTCATAAAAGGATATAAGACCGGTATGTATGGCATTCAGAAACTGTTTTTTCTGGAAAGTATCCTCCTCACTTTCATTATCAGGAGACGCAGTCACCTGCTCCTGATAGCGGATATACCCGGAATAGGTTTGCTGCAATGCCTGTATGGCACTTATTTCCGCATGTTTGAGGTAAATATACGCACCTGAAGGTTTGGTCTCGATCAACTCCAAGCCAATCCCCAACCCTCTTCCATCATTTGTTGCAGAACCCTTATCAAGCCCTTCGCTAAGATGCGCATAGAGCTTTACACCTATGTTTTCGATCTCTTCTTTAGAACGGCGCTGAAGTAATATTGCCAGGCTCTGATTGCCGGTTCGTGCGATGTAATCACGTTTACTGAATAGTGCACCTATCAAATCGGCAGCGTCCATGACTCGCGCGCTTTCCGCTTTATGCCGGCCACTGTCATGACCGAATGCTTGATCGCTAAGTACAATTGAAAAAACTGCGCAAACAGAGCCAGTTAGCTGTATATCGTTACAGCTCATGTCCAGTTGCTGTAACAACTGCCGCCTGTTATGCAATCCGGTGGAAGTATCGATCAGACCTTTTTTCCTGCTGAAAAAATCGCTTTCGCTCGATTGATTCGTGTTTTCACTGTGGCCAGCAGATGCTGTGGGCGTACCGGCTTTGTTAAAAAATCATCCGCACCTGAGTGGAGTGCCAACAACTTCTTTTCCAGATCATCTTCACCTGAGAGAAATACGATGGGAATGGTCAGCGACTCCTTTCTTTCCCGAATCACCTGAGTCAGTTCGATGCCATTCGCTCCGGGCATATAGAGGTCCATCAGGATAAGATCTGGCTGGAACCCTTGAACTGCATCCATGACAATAAGCGGATCGGTGATTATCAGGGTCTCAAGCTCACCTTTACGTAATAAACTACTGGCGAATTGTGCCTGAGACTCATCGTCCTCTACAATCAAAACACGGTAATGGGGTTTGGCACCTGGTGCGATAATCTGCTTGATACTCAGCATCAAATCGTTGATGTTGATCGGCTTAGAAAAACACTGTGTAGCGCCTGTGCGCAACACTTCGAGGCGGATCTCGATATCACACTGGTTTGATAGAAAGATCAACTCCGGTCTGCTTTTCTTCAGGAGGCGCAACTCATCAAGAACCTGGGGCACTACACTCATATACTGCAGATATTCCGTATCGATCAGGACAACCTTCGCTTTCTCACTTGCCAGGGCGACACTCAGTGCAGCAGAATCTGTCAGGTTTAGAACCTGCCAACCGTTATTTGCAATAGCACGGGAGATTAGATCCTCTTCACCACTATGCTGATGCAGATAGATCACGTCATAAGAGACATCTTCTCCAGGTACAAATGTTTTAGATGGTCGTGATGCTTCAATAGCCTGCTTCAATTTGCTGAAGAGATTATTCAGTTTTTCTATCTCTTCCACATCCGGCTGCGTGTTCTCCTCAAAAACATCATTGATCAGCTGATCAATCGTACGACTCAGTTCATAGATGTTAACCAGGTCCATCTGTTTACTCTTTCTGGCCAGTACCTGGAGATGGCGTAGAACAGACCTTATGCCTGAACCGTTCCATATCCCGGAAGGCAAGACAGGCCAGTTACCCTCAATACTTGCTAGTAATTCAGGTAACTCTGCTGGCATTTCTCTTTGTGTACGCCCAGCATGGGTATGAACTAATGAGGTGAAAGTCCTCTGTAGGAAGGTCACCATCCTTAGCGATTTCAAGCTA
>JAHXHU010000164.1 GCA_025656375.1 Candidatus Thiodiazotropha sp. (ex Ustalcina ferruginea)
ACGGCAGGGGCATGAATAGGCTGTCAAAGATCGAGTGTCTTTTATGCCTGGGACGCATAAAAGACATCACGAGATCGAAGACTCACTTGGAATTCGTCGATGCGTTGCGTCAGCACGGAGCCAGTCCGAAAGAAGATATGCATGCGCTGTGGCGGCGCATCATCCTTAATATCCTGATTTTCAACACGGACGATCACTTACGCAATCACGGCTTTCTCTATGGTGGCCCCGATGGTTGGCGGCTGGCTCCGGCCTATGATCTCAATCCGGTACCCACCGATATCAAACCACGTGTCCTAACCACCGCCATTGACCTTGATGATGGTACGGCCTCGCTGGATCTGGCGATGAGTGTGGCGGGGTATTTCGAGCTGGATGAAGCTGAAGCGTGTGCTATCGCTGCTGAAGTTGGGCGGGCGGTGCAGGGGTGGCGTAAAGAAGCGGTGCGTCTGGGACTAACCCCGGCTGAGATCAACCGCATGGCTTCGGCTTTTGAACATGATGATTTGAAGGCAGCGCTTTTATAACTGTTTATGAGTTTGACACCTCCATGCTGGTTGGCAGATCAGCCTGGCTATATTCCGACACAATAAACATGTCGATGTTTTCCCCCTGTCTGTTCTACCCACCACCCAAAGTAACGCATGATCATCTCGGTAGTTTTGTGGCAGGGGTCAGGCGGCATCAGCCAACACCTGATCAAAAAAATTGCGGGTGGCGACCTTTCCTTTGTCGCGGGCGGCCATTCGAAGCTTACGGCTGTTCAGCTCTTTCGCTTTTGCGTGTGCACGCGTGCGAAGCCCTTCCACATCGTAGGCAGGTTATTCAGAAGGGAGGGGTTACCTCAAACGCTTCTACGTCGTCTGTTCTAGACAGTAATCGGCTAATATCGGTAATAATCGGTTGACATATGTTGTCTGGGCACATATTTTTCAATGATTTAGGTTGGGAGGACTATTTTCTGGTGCTCTCTAGTCGGCTTTCGCAGGCTTATGGCTTTTGACTCATCGCTCACGAGGATTTTGAGGAATGGTTGAGATGGAAGACCGCTGGTTATCAATAACTGAGATATGCAAATACCTCGGAGTCAGTAATGACACGGTATATAAGTGGATCGACAAGCATGGAATGCCTGCCCATAGGATGGGACGTCTCTGGAAATTCAAGAAAGATGAGGTTGATGAGTGGGTGAAAGCGGGTGGTGCTGATCAGACAAACGCAAATCGAACCGAATGAACACTGAGAAATACAGTATGTCATTCACCACAGGCGCGCTCTTTCACCAGGAGTCGGTGAACCTCGCTGGATGGTATCTGGAGAAAGGTGACTGGGCAGAGGTGCGTGATGAAGTGATATCCAGAAACCTTCTTCAGGCAAGAACAACAAACAGCGCCAAATGAATGAAGCCCTCGCATTTGCAAATCGTCTACAGCTGTACCGGCCGTGCAAGGCGTTTGAGGTTGCTTATTTGAAATCATGATCCTGCCGTATGGGGCTTTGAATAAAAAATAACAGGGAGTCAGATGTCGATCCTACAAGAGATCCTTAAGTGGTCCAATAGTCTGCCAGCATGGCAGAGTGATGCAATCGGGCGGTTATTCGAGAAGGAAGAGCTTTCAATAGAAGACCTGGAAGATCTGTATGCGCTACTTAAGGATGAACATGGCCTTGAGGACCCGAAGGGCAGGAAAGCTAGTAGGCTCAGTGCTGATCAGATCCCGGTAAGCGCGACTTCAAGCACCCAGATTGAGCTGATTGCGATGAAAGATTTGCGCAACGTAAATCGTATTGCACCTGACCAGCGGCTTCCATTTTCACCCCAAGGTCTAACCCTTATCTATGGAGACAATGGGTCAGGTAAATCCGGATACTCAAGAGTCCTGAAGAGAGCTTGTCGGGCTCGTGATCAAAGCGAGCCAATTCACCCCAATGCATTTTTACAACCTGAAAAAGCAGGTAGGGCGGAGGCGACATTTGAAGTCAATATAAACAAATCTCCCAAAGAACTGGCCTGGGAAGATGGCAAGGTGGCGCCTGAAGCACTATCAGCATTTGTTGTGTTTGACTCGCGTTGTGCAAGAAGCTACCTGGACAGTGAAGGCGATTATGCCTATGTGCCATATGGTTTGGATATCTTGGAAGGACTAGCGGATGTCTGCAAGAAGATAAAGGGTAAGATTGATGCAGAGTATGCGCAATCTACTGTCGACGACACCGCGTATAGAGATCTGGTTGGGGAAACCAAAGCCGGTAAACTTATTTCTGGCTTATCGGCGAAAACTAAGCCGGAACAGGTGATTGCACTTGCCACTATTACCGAGGTTGAGAAAGCACGTCACACGGAGCTGGAGAAGAGTCTCAAGGAAGGAAACCCCAAGGAAAAGGCTGCCCAATTGCGATTACGCGCTCGCCGAATTGCAAAGGTCGTAAAGAGCGCGACTGAGAAACAAACGATTGTGGATGATGCAGCGTTTGAGAAACTCCGAAAGCTGGTAGAGGCAAACGACATTGCGCAGGAAGCAGCGCAGCTGGCGGCCAACAAATTCAAAGATGAAGGTGGACTTCTTCCGGGTACCGGGAGTAAAGCATGGAAGGAGCTCTTTGAAGCGGCACGCCGGTTCGCGGTAGAAGCATATCAGGAAAAAACATTTCCAGACCTGGGCCCTGGTTCTCAATGTCCTTTGTGCCAACAACCTTTGAAGGAAGCAGCTGAACGTTTGCTTCGATTCGAAGAGTTTGTCCAGCAAGAGGCGGAAAAGAAAGCAGAGGCCAGCAAAAAGGCGCTATCAGACGAGTACAAGTTGTTTGCCGAGCGGAATGTGTCGCTTGGTATTGATGATGAGCTCTATACGGAACTGGAGGCAATAGATAAGGATCTGGCCACAGATACACGAAAATTCAACTCAGAAATTCTTGCTCGACATGCTGCAATCAAAGAGGCCGTAAGTACCAAAGATTGGGGGCAGGTGCTCGCAATGCCAGCCAGTCCCGCCACACGGCTCCAGTCATGGGTCCATAAACTCAATGCAGAGGCAGACACGCTGGACAAGATTGCCGAGGAGGAAGGGCGAGCAAAAGCGAAAAAGGAATTCGCCGAGCTTGATGCTCGGATCCAGTTAGTCAAAGTGAAAGGAGCTGTAGTGACTGCGGTCGAGCGATTAGACCGCCAAGCGAAACTTCGGAAGTGTCAGTCGGCGGTGAAGACAAATGCTATTTCCAAGAAAGCGACTGAACTGACTCAAAAGGTGGTATCAAAGGATCTTGAGTCTGCGCTTAACCGAGAGTTCAAGAGCTTGGGCGTGGGGAATCTTCAAGTGTGCCTGAAGAGCCGAACAGTTAAAGGTAAGGCCTTTCATAAGCTCAAGTTAGATCTTCTACAGGCTAAGACTCCAGGAGATATTTTGAGCGAAGGAGAACAAAGAGCAATTGCAATTGGGTCATTTTTAGCGGAGGCCAATATTGGAGAGAGTTCAACTGGGGTGGTGTTTGACGATCCGGTCTCATCTTTGGATCACAAACGTCGCGAACGTGTTGCCAGGCGCTTAGCACAGGAAGCGTCCAGAAGGCAGGTTATTGTTTTCACCCATGATCTTTATTTTCTCGACTTGCTAATACATGAAGCAGAGAAAGCAGGAGTTTCAGTCGAGAAGCGAAGCCTAATACGTCGTCCCGAAGGATTCGGCGTTGCCGACCCTGATTTACCTTTTGAGGGGATGAATACCAAGGCTCGAGTAGGTTACTTGCGAAACAAACAGCAGCAGATCAATAAGATCTATAAATCAGGCGATGAGCCTGAGCACCGAAAGCAGACGGCAGATGCCTATCGACAACTTCGCATCGCATGGGAGAGAGCTATTGAGGAAGTTCTGTTACGAAGCGTAGTGCTTAGATTGCGAAAGGGTGTCGAAACTCAGCGCTTGGCTGGCGTGGTGGTTGAGGATGGCGACTATGCCACTGTGGATCAATGGATGTCGAAGTGTTCCAACTTTGCACATGACCAAGCGCTTCTTGGTGGTGTAGAGATGCCCGAGCCTGACGAATTGTTGGCCGACATCAACGCTTTGGACGAATGGCGTAAGCAAATCGAAAAGCGTGGCGAGGTTACTCAAAAACAACGAAAGGCGGCTAGTAGTAAGCAGTCTGCTGGCAAATCCTGAAGTATGAACAGTTTCTATCGGGTTTAACCATGTTCTGCTTTATTCACGCTGCTGATATCCATCTCGATAGCTCCCTACACGGCTTGGAGCTCTACGAAGGTGCCCCTGTAGAAGAAATCCGCAGTGCCACGCGCCGCGCCTTCGACAACCTGGTCAACCTAGCAATTGATGAAGAAGTGGCATTCGTACTGCTGGTTGGTGATCTTTATGACGGCAACTGGAAGGATTACAACACCGGCCTCTATTTTGTAGAGCGCATGGGAAGGCTGCATGAGGCGGGTATTCGCGTCTTCATTGTGGCGGGCAACCATGATGCCGCCAGCCAGATAACCAAGCACCTTCGGTTACCAGACAATGTCACCCTGTTCTCCACCAAGAATCCGGAACAGGTGATTCTGGATGAACTGGATGTGGCGGTATATGGCCAGGGTTTCGCTACACGGGCAGTAACGGATGATATTTCACAGGCCTATCCGCAAGGGGATCCACAGCTCTTTAATATCGGCCTGCTGCACACTTGCCTGGATGGTAAGCCAGGTCACGAGTCTTACGCACCTTGCACTATTGATGGGCTGCGATCCAAAGGATACCAGTACTGGGCGTTGGGTCATGTCCATAACCGCGAAGTGGTGAGTCAGGATCCTTGGATTGTGTTTTCGGGAAATATCCAGGGACGGCATATCCGTGAGCTGGGTCCAAAAGGCTGTACCTTGGTCACAGTCGATAATGGAGAGATTGCAGAAGTAGAACATCGTGATCTCGATGTGATGCGCTGGTCCCACTGTGAGCTGGACGTATCAGCCAGCGAGACCGTTGACGACATCTATGAGCAGGTGCGTGAGGGTCTGCAATTGGCATTGGACAGCGCCGAAGGCAGAGCAGTCGCTGTGCGTCTGGTACTGCAAGGCGCCTGTCCTGCACATTCAGTATTACATGCAGACCGTGATCATTGGATTCAGGAGTATCGTGCCCTGGCAACGGGGCTAGGTGGCGCGGGAATCTGGCTGGAGAAGGTTTCAATCAAGACAAAGCCGTCTGTCTCTGTTGATGAGGTTCTTGATCGTGACGATGCATTAAGCGGTCTGCTGCGTGCCATCCGCGACATGGAACTGGATGCCTCGGCTTTGGACGAACTCGCCGATGAGATATCCGTACTTCGCCAGAAACTTCCGGCCGAACTGCTGGGTGGTGATGACGCTTATGACCCGACCCAACCTGAGGTACTCAAAGAGACGCTGGAGGATATAAAAGAACTTCTCGTCAATCGCTTGTGTACGCCCAGCATGGGTATGAACTAATGAGGTGAAAGTCCTCTGTAGGAAGGTCACCATCCTTAGCGATTTCAAGCTATTAGATG
>JAHXHU010000237.1 GCA_025656375.1 Candidatus Thiodiazotropha sp. (ex Ustalcina ferruginea)
ACTAAAAGCGTTGATCAGATACTGGAAAAAGTGGGGCGAGCCAAGGTTGTATTGCAAAATGGATAATATGTTTAGGACACTACACTAGTCAGTCTTTATCCGGAAATTGACAACTATTGAATCCCACGTCATCCCGGCCTTCGCCGGGATGACGTGCATTACTCTATATCTGGACGGGGCCAGTCTGTTGGACTTAGGATGAATCTTTCTCATCCTCACGTTGAAATTCACCTTCGATAACACGGGTCTCATTTTTCTGAGGCTGGTCTGGATTCTGTTGTACCGGCCTCATGATGCCCCCATTCTGTAAACCTGCAGCCAGTAACCAGCGCCTAATGGGTGGTACCAGAAAAATAAAGCCCACTACATCGGTTATAAAACCGGGCAACAACAATAGGAGGCCACAAATCAGCAAAACAGCCCCCTCCATCATGTCAAAGGCAGGCACCTCACTGCGATCCATTGCCTCGCGTACCCTGGAGAACGTGGCAAAACCTTGAGCACGGACCATCCAGCCTCCGAGAACGGCAGTAAACAGGGTGAGAAAAATGGTCTGTAAAACGCCGATCTGTGACCCCACTTTAATTAAAAAATAGAGCTCCACCAGGGGGATACCGACAAATAACAGTAAAAATATGAGTAAAGGATTCATCACGGAAGCTTACGCTGCGCAATACATGCGTACAAGATAAGGGCCTGTTACCGTCACTACAGTATCCACATCAACGGGTTTACTACCAACTGATTCCATGGATTCAGCGGGTAGCAAAGCGATTGAAATCCATGAACAATCATCTTCATATCAAGGATTGACGATTTGCGGATGATAGACCGCACTCATGCCTCGTCACCACTCAACTTGAATTTTTTTTAAAGGGAAATGGATGAAAATGACATATCTGACTGATAAACACAGAATCCCAGGGTTCTCTATGCTTGCCGGCGTCCTGGCTGCCGCACTGATCGGCCTGAGTGGCTGTGATGCGACTATGCCTAAAATGGGCACCTCCAAAGGGAACACCGTTACCGGAGCAGCAGGAGGCGAAACCGCTGAAAATGCCAACAGTGCACTCGAGTCTTGCGATGAAACCCTTGGCTCATTGGCGGTTGTCGAGGACCAGTCTGCTCCTTGGTGGGCGACTTACAGACACTGCTACCCAACGCTCGGTACGACTGTCCCGGTTCTTCGTATGATGATCCAGCAATCCAACTGCTTCGTCGTTGTGGAGCGTGGCAGGGCCATGAACAACATGATGCAGGAGCGGGCCCTGATGAACTCCGGCGAGATGCGTCAAGGCAGCAACTTTGGCAAAGGCCAGATGGTGGCGGCCGACTACACCATGAACCCAAGCATCCAGTTCTCTGAAAAAGGCACCGGTGGTGTTAAAGGAATCGTTGGTGGACTGTTCGGGTCCGTAGCGGGCGCACTGGCAGGTGGCTTGAAATCCAATGAGGCAGCTACCACCCTGCTATTGGTTGATAACCGCTCAGGTGTCCAGATCTCAGCAGCTGTCGGTAATGCTAAAAACTTTGACTACAATCTCTTCGGCGGCCTGTTCGGTGGTGGTGCATTTGGTGGTGCCGGCGCTTTCAGCAATACACCTGAAGGCAAGGTAGTGACAGCCGCTTTTGCCGACTCCTATAACCAGATGGTGGGTGCATTGAGAAACTACAAGGCCCAATCCGTCAAGGGTGGCCTGGGTAAGGGCGGACGCCTGAAAGTCGGTCAGTAGCCAGACCGCTCAATCCGACCTGTAATGTGCTAAAAAGGCGGCCGGATCACCGGTCGCCTTTTTTTAGGCCATATCCCCAACCGGCAATCTTTGCCAGCTGAATGCGGATAGTGTATTTTCCGCCAATGTCGACACCACTCCTCTTGATCCTCTGCACCGTACCTGACCGGCAAACAGCACTCGCTCTCTCCAAGTCACTGGTGGAACAGGGTCTGGCAGCCTGTGTCAATGTCACCACACCGGTCACATCGATCTACCAATGGCAGGGGGAACTGGAGCAATCCGAGGAGATCCTGCTACTGATCAAGACAACTAAAAAACAGTATCAGAGTGTGGAGGCGGTGCTCCGGACGGAACATCCCTATGAACTTCCAGAAATCATCGCAGTCCCTGTAGAGCAGGGGCTGAATGGCTACCTCAACTGGGTGGAGAGATGCACAAATACAAAAGATTGATAATAATATTATTGATTCTGGTAGGGCTCACCTGCCAAACACAGGCTGCCTGGAACGAAGAAGAACTGTTGATGCCGGACCAGGCCTTCCAGATCTCCGGTCGCACAGACGGCAGCGACAAACTGATTATCGAATGGAGGATTGCGGACGGATACTATATGTATCGGGACAAGATCCATTTCGATAGTGACACAATCGGCATCGAAATGGGCCAGCCAACCCTATCGGAAGCCAAAATCAAGCATGATGAGTTCTTCGGTGATGTTGCCGTATACCGTAATACAGCAAATGTTGAAATTCCGATTCGGCGCATGCAGGGATCCCAGGAAACCCTTCTGCTCAAGGCCCGTTCACAAGGCTGCGCAGACCAGGGGATCTGTTTCCCACCGCACACCCAGGAGATCCGCCTGGCACTGCAACCTATGCAGGAGTCCATCCAATCCCAAGCGATTGCAGAACCCAAGCTTGCCATTAACAACACAGGGATCAACCCGCTCTTTGACAATGCAGAAGAAGACGAGTTACTGGACCCAGAGGAAGCCTATAGGCTCTCCGCCACAGTAGAGGATGCCACTCATCTCCGCCTCTACTGGAGCATTGCCGAAGGTACCTACCTCTATCATGATAAGATCCAGCTCTCATTGCCCGAGGCTCATGATGTTGCCCTTGGTGCGCTTGAACTGCCTGAGCCTGAGATCAAGCAAGACTCAATCCGACCGGACGGAACCATCGGTGATGTTGCGGTCTACCACAATGAGATCGATCTCTCCGTACCGCTAGTACGTAGTTCAACCGATGCCCAGGAGATTACCTTAGAAGCAAGGTTTCAAGGCTGTGCAGAGATCGGGGTCTGTTACCCACCGATAACCAAGCAGTACACACTCTCACTGCCAGGCATCTCTCAAGTGGAAGCTGGGGAACTCCCAGCCACACCTAACAACCCAACCAGCACAGCACCCGACGAACCCGTTTCTGAACTGGACGAGATTGCCAACACCCTCAAGGCTGGTTCCACTTTTATCATTATCAGTGTCTTTTTTCTGCTGGGTCTCGGCCTGGCCTTCACCCCATGCATCTTTCCAATGATCCCCATCCTCTCCGGCATCATCGCTGGCCACGGGGATAAGATCACAACCCAAAAGGCTTTTATCCTATCGCTCGTCTACGTTTTGGCGATGGCGGTTACCTATACCATTGCCGGGGTTCTGGCCGGACTGTTCGGTGAGAACCTGCAAGCCTATTTCCAGAACCCCTGGATACTGAGCAGTTTTGCACTGGTTTTTGTCTTACTGGCCCTGTCAATGTTTGGTTTTTATGACCTTCAACTCCCCAGCAGCCTGCAAAGCAGGCTCACCGATGTCAGTAACAAACAGCAAGGGGGATCTCTAACCGGCGTCGCCATTATGGGCTTTCTCTCCGCCTTGATTGTCGGCCCCTGCGTTGCACCACCACTGGCCGGGGCATTGATCTATATCGGCCAAACCGGCGATGCCCTGCTGGGTGGTATGGCCCTGTTTGCACTCAGTATGGGTATGGGTACTCCTGTAATCGCCATCGGTACCTCTGTAGGTAAACTACTACCGCGAGCAGGTAGCTGGATGGATGCTGTCAAAGCGGTATTCGGTGTCGCCCTATTGGGTGTAGCCATCATTATGCTTGAGCGGATAATTCCAGCTGATGTGGCATTGTTGATGTGGGGCATCCTACTGATTGTCTCCGCTATCTATATGGGGGCATTACGTCACCTTGAGATAGAAGCAAGCGGCTGGCAAAAACTGTGGAAAGGACTCGGTTTCGTATTCCTGGTCTACGGCACCCTGATGTTGGTCGGCGCCGCATCCGGCAGCAAGGACACCCTACAACCACTGAGAGGTATTGCTATCGCAGGTAACTCCGGCGGCCACCAGGAGTTACAATTCAAGCGCATTAAAAGCGTCGATGATCTGCAACGGGAAGTTGCCACTGCCAGCAGTCAGGGCAAATCTGTCATGCTGGACTTCTACGCCGACTGGTGTGTCTCGTGCAAAGAGATGGAAAAGTACACCTTTTCCGACCCACAAGTGATCGCCTCTCTCTCAGACACACAACTGCTACAGGCTGACGTCACAGCGAATGACAAGACGGACCAGGCGCTGTTGCAGGAACATTTCGGACTCCCTGGGCCACCTGCCATCATTTTTTACGGCCGTGACGGTAATGAACGCAAACGGTTTCGCCTGGTCGGCTTTAAAGCAGCCGACGAATTTGCCGCACATGTAAAAAGGGCCATCAAGTAAGCCCAGAATACAGAGCACTGAATGCACCAGTATGGTGCCTAACAGCCAATAAAAGGGATTTAGGACGAGACAGCTACTGAAAAGTTGCAACGATCTTGGCAAGTACTGCATTGAAACTGGACAAAACCGCGCTTATCTTGCAGAATCTAAGACTCTTTGTTCAGCCCCCCTCCATGTCCTCAAAATCGACGACATCAGTGCATAGACGGGGGCTTGTTCATTTGTCCACTGCCTTGGAAATATCGAAAAATGGCAACCATCCTGGTACTTAATGGCCCGAACCTGAATCTGCTCGGCACCCGAGAGCCCAAGCATTACGGCCAGGATACACTAGAAACCATCGGCCAACGACTTGTAACCCAAGGTCAAGAACTGGGATATGAGATCGATTTCCGCCAAAGCAACGCAGAACATGAACTGCTTTCGTGGGTACATGAGGCAAACCAATCGGACGTCTCATTCATTATTATCAATCCTGCAGCCTTCACCCACACCAGCGTTGCCCTGCGGGATGCCCTGCTCGGCACCGGCATACCCTACATCGAAGTCCATCTCTCCAATGTGCATGCTAGAGAGGAGTTTCGAAAACACTCCTTCTTCTCCGATAAAGCCAAAGGTGTCATTACCGGCTTGGGTGCACAGGGATATGAACTCGCCTTGCAAGCCGCCGCCGCGCGGCTCAACAAATAAATACTCAGAGATTGAACAACATGGATATTCGCAAAGTAAAAAAATTGATTGAATTGCTGGAGGAGTCAGACGTCGCGGAGATTGAGATCCACGAAGGTGAAGAGTCGGTAAGGATCAGCCGTAATAGCTCCATGCCCGTCACCATGGCTATGCCCAATATGTCGCAACCGGCAGCAATGATGCCGGCTGCTGCACCCGCACCCGCCGCCGCACCGGGGTCCCAAGCAACCGATGAGATTGAGGGTCATGTGGTGAAATCACCCATGGTGGGTACCTTCTATCGGTCACCCTCTCCAGGCAGCAAATCATTTGTGGAAGAGGGCCAGCAAGTCGCCGCTG
>JAHXHU010000061.1 GCA_025656375.1 Candidatus Thiodiazotropha sp. (ex Ustalcina ferruginea)
AACTGTTATTCGGGGATCCACCAGATCCCGATATTTCACCACTTCAATCCAGGCTGCTATTCTCATGAATATTTATGGGACAGCAGTGGTGTTGCATAATCGTTTGTTGATTGTAATCTTGGCCTGCCTGATGACAGGGGTCCATGCTCATGAGAACCCCATTGACCCTGTCATCGATCTATCAGCAATGATCGATGTGACCGGTCTGGTGGAAAAGGTCGCCGATCGACAGGTTGTGTTTGTTGGCGAGTCACACGATCAATATCAACATCATCTCAATCAGCTGGCTATCATCAAGGGGCTTTATGCAAAACACCCTGATCTGGCCGTTGGCCTGGAATTCTTCTTTCAACCTTACCAAAGCGTCCTCGACCGCTATATTGCGGGTGAAATCGATGATGCAGGTCTGATTCGTGAATCGGACTATTTCAATCGCTGGCGATTCGATTACAGGCTTTATCGGCCCATATTCCGATATGCCCGAGAGCATGGTATTCCCTTGATCGCACTCAATCTTGAGAGTGAAATCACCAAACAGGTGGGGAGCGAGGGAATTGATAGCCTTCCGGAACACCTCAAGCAGCGAATCCCAATCGAGATAGACAGGGATAACGATACTTATCGTAATCGTCTGCAGGCAATATTCGATGCACATCCTCATAAGGAAGGGAGTGATTTCGAGCGGTTTCTCGACGTTCAGCTGTTATGGGATGAAGGGATGGCACAACAGGCTGCTGAGTGGATGAAGCTGAACCCGGACAGGCATCTGGTCATCCTGGCAGGAGTTGGGCACCTGATGTATGGGGATGGTATCCCCAAACGTCTAGCTCGTCGGATCGATGCTAGCCAGGCAATCATCCTCAATATGAATGCCCCGTCAGAGCTCAATCGGACGCTTGCGGACTATCTTATCCTGGCCAATCAGCAGAACGCTTTACCCCGTGCAGGAAAACTTGGCGTTCTACTTGATGTCAATGAATCACCCCCCAAGGTGACGGGTTTTGTGGAGGGGAGTGGTGCGGCAGAAGCAGGTGTCCAGGAGAAGGATCGATTACACGCGATCGATGGTCAACCGATTAAAAGTTATGCTGATGTACGTATTGCCCTGATGGATAAAGCGGTTGGTGATATGGTCGAACTGGAAGTGCAAAGAGAACGGCTTTTTGTCGGAGCTTTTACTGAGACCTATCAGGTAACACTACGTTGATGGAGCACAAATATGTCGCCGGGTTAGGGCCTGTTAACACTAATATGACAGCGTCCCTCAATGGATAACAACAGGTCAACGATACACCATTTAAATAAAATACTATGAAACGGCCAGAACTCCTCTCACCCGCAGGCACCTTGAAAAATGGCCGTTATGCTTTTGCCTATGGCGCCGATGCTGTCTATGCCGGTCTGCCCCGCTACAGCTTACGGGTAAGGAATAACGATTTTTCACAAGATAACCTAGCAATCGGCATTGCCGATGCACATGCCTTGCAGCGCCAATTCTATCTGGCCTGCAATGTGATGCCGCACAATGCCAAACTGAAGACCTTTATCAAGGATCTCGAGCCGGTTATCGATACGGGTCCGGATGCGCTGATCATGTCCGATCCGGGACTGATCCTGATGGTCAGAGAGGCTTGGCCTGAGATGCCGGTCCATCTCTCTGTACAGGCCAACACAGTCAATGCCGAAGCGGTACGTTTCTGGGAGCAGCAGGGCGTGAGTCGGGTGATTCTCTCCCGTGAACTCTCCCTGGAAGAGGTACAGGAGATCAGGCAGTCCTGTCCTGATATGGAGTTGGAGGTGTTTATCCATGGCACCTTGTGTATCGCCTACTCAGGTCGCTGTCTGCTATCGGGTTACTTCAATCATCGGGATGCCAATCAGGGTACCTGTACTAACAGCTGTCGCTGGGATTACAAGGTATCGAAACCTGTCGCTGTACCAAGCCTCAGCGATGGACCCGCAGGTGTGACCCGGCATAGTGAGGCCGATGACATCTACTATATCGAAGAGAATGGTCGGCCAGGGGAGCAGATGCCGGTGTTTGAAGATGAACACGGCACCTACATCATGAACTCACGTGATCTGCGAGCTGTAGAGCATGTGGCGAGGCTGGTCGAAATCGGTGTGGATTGCCTGAAGATAGAGGGCCGCACCAAATCACACTACTACACCGCACGTACAACCCAGGTCTACCGGCAGGCGATAGATGATGCTGTTGCAGGAAGACCCTTTCAGGTTGAGTTGATGGCTGATCTGGAGAGTCTGGCCAATCGAGGCTATACCGATGGCTTCTATCAAAGGCATGAATCGCAACAGTTGCAGAACTACCGCTATGGCAGTTCTCAGACTGAGCGGCAACAGTTTGTAGGTGAAGTCACCGGTATCGATGATGCATCAGGTCTTATTGACCTGGATGTAAAAAACAAAATACGGGTGGGAGACCGGCTTGAATTGATGACGCCGACAGGGAATCGCAGTTTTATATTGGAGAGGATGGAGGACCATCATGGAAACGCCATGCAAGAGGCGCCCGGAGGCGGTTATCAGGTCCGTGTTCAACTGCCCACCCTTGAAGTGGAGAACGCCTTGCTATGCCGTTATCTTGAGCCAGTATGAAAATAGGTTTAAGGGTTTGCGTAAATACCTTGAGAGGGGCAATGCAGGGTGTTCCTGCACTGTTGAAGTTGTTTGACGAGTATAGCATTCAATCCAGCTTCTTCTTTGCTACCGGGCCAGACAAAAGTGGACAATTGATCGGTCGAGCTTTTCAGCCCTGGTATCGAGATCTCGACTTAGTCCCCCGATTCTATGGGGTGCTGCTACCCCCGCCCCTGAACTATCAGCGTGCAGTGGAAACAATGCGTTCAGTAGCAGCTGCAGGACATGAAACAGGTATCTTATGTCACGACAGAAGCCAATGGCTGAGCAGGATAGCGCATGCTGATGAGCAATGGACCCGGCAAGAGCTGAACAGTGCCATCAATGCCTATGAATATATTTTCGGAGACAAACCGAAAAGTATCGCTGCTGCCGGTTGGCAGGTTAACCCCCATCTTTTGAAGTTGGAGCAGATGCATGGATTTAACTATGCCTGTGATGTCAGAGGCAGAACTGCCTTTTTCCCTGTCCTGCAACAGGTTGAGTCACGTTGCCCTCAACTGCCAACAACGCTACCAACACTGAATGATCTTTTAATTACGGGTGGTGAAGTTACACCGGAAAATGTGCATGAGTATCTCTATGCGGAGAGTCAACACATTCTTCCCCAAGGCCATGTCTATTCCTGTGATGCGGAGATGGAAGGCATGGCCTATCTGCCTTTAATGGAAAAGCTGATTGTGATGTGGAAAGGGATGCAGGGTGGCATTCAACCTTTGAACCAGTTTATTGAAGAAGAGGATTTACCGAATCTTGCAAAGCACCAAGTTGGCTGGGCACCGGATCAATCCGGTAAGATCTACTTTGCAACTCAGAGTGTGAAGTTGGGCGACTAACCTAGCCTGTTAGATTTAACGGAAGAGATGGTTGTTATCGTTGAGCATTGTCTCACTGTAGTGTGAATCTATTGACTCGGCATTCGGTGCGGCTGGCCACACCCTACAATGCAACAGTGTGGGCATGCCAGTTAGATACCAGACTCGATTATTTAATCTTATTTCCTTCCCATGGCTAGCCAGTATCTTGTATGGTAATTTTGTATTTATATTGTTATTGATCGCATTTACTCGATGCCCATACTGTAAAAAAATCACTGTCTGCTACCCGTCTGATAATGGTGGAAGATGTATAAATTGTCATAGAGACATAGATGTTAACTAGATATGCGGTCTCTTTTAGCTACGTTAGAATAGTTTGTAATATGCAAGTATTCAGAGTTGCTTATCATCGATTGTTATAAGTGAAAATCGATATTACGTATCGAAAAAAATACAGAAAGTTTTCATTCGGACAAGTTGTATGAACAATCAAAATTGGTCATAGTGTCCGCCAATAGCAAAAATATAGATGTAATTGCTGTCATACTTATAAATTACACGGTCTTTTTGGCTAATGCGGCGAGACCATAAACCAGAGAGGGTGTGTTTCAACGGCTCAGGCTTGCCGGTTCCAGAGGCTGGGTCATCACGTAGCATCTCTTTCAATACACGGCAGAGGGATTTGTGCAGTTTTTTATCATTCAGTCTAAGTTCTTCGTAAGCAGCCCATGTATTCCCTTCAAATACCAGTGATCTCATCAACTTCCTCGGCTGTTGGCTGATAGCCATTTTCATTCAAATGACTGACCATAGAGGCTGAGATTTGCTTCATTAAGTCACTGTTTTGCAGAACATAGAGCGTTTCTTGTTCACGCTCCCAGTCATCGGCACTCACTACAACAAAATCTTCTCCGGTGCGGAGGGTTACCTTGATAGGTTCGTGTTGGGTAACTACTTGTTCTACAAATGATTTCAGGTCATCTCTGAATTTATTTACACTCACGGTATCCATGTATGTGGACCTTGTTAACGTACGGATATGCCGTACATGTTAGATGTTAAGTTTTGATAATGCAATCATCAGGAGTCAATTTCTGACATACTCATTCCTTACACGAAGTGAATTATTTCTCGGTATGAAATGGAATTGCTCTACTCAGACATGGGATATCTACTGCACGTTCTTTAAGTAAAATTATGGTTTTTAAGTTATGACGATTCCTGGTAATAAAGAGGAATTTTTAGTGTGGCCTCCCATGGGTATAGGCATTGCGGCATTTGTTGGTGTTACCTTTATGGATGCTTTTGCTACCTATAATCTGACTATTCAGAATATTGAGGGCAGTAGTGTAATAGCTGCTTATCTTTTCCCAATCGCTATGGGTATAGGGATTGCTTTTCGTTTGGCGGGCAAATATTGGTTGGGGTTTGGTTGGTTGGCATTCCTGGCTTATATTAGCGAGCTACTGATTAAACTCTTTTCTATCTCTGGCGTGATGGGAAATGTTTATACATTGTTTATCAGTTGTGCCCTTATGTTTGCAACCCAATCAATATATTTGTACTTTAAGCGATTTGGCATAAGTAGCAATTAAATTTGGCGAATTAGCGTCTAATTCGAGCGCTATTGAATAATGAATTTCCATTTTCATATCGGGTGAACTGAAATGACTGAATATGAGATAACCGGTAGTTGCCTATGTGGAATGGTTGCATATGTCATCAAAGGCAACCTTGGGATATTTCAGTACTGTAGCTGTTCGACGTAATCAAGATTATTACAAGAGGTAGGTGTAGGCATCCATGCCATTATTTCCCGGCTAACCCATCAACATCACATTGAGGGGATACCGGTGGCTCATAGGTTACATAAGGGCTAACCAGACCAGGACTGATGCAGTTACGATAGCAAGCGTCGCTAGTGTAGTGTCCTGAATAAAATATTCATTTATAATTCCCAGTGTTCCGGTTTATGGCAAAGGAAGGAAAAAATGAATTCAGCAGTTG
>JAHXHU010000436.1 GCA_025656375.1 Candidatus Thiodiazotropha sp. (ex Ustalcina ferruginea)
TGCTGAATTCATTTTTTCCTTCCTTTGCCATAAACCGGAACACTGGGAATTATAAATGAATATTTTATTCAGGACACTACACTAGTGCAGTGCCTGTAATAAAACGCTGATTCGGTGCGAAACCACCAGCTCGGTTATTCTCAATCGTAGATTCGGAACTGAGGCTCCGGCATATGGAGACTCATCCATACCCACTTCCGCCTCTTTGATAAATCTATTGAATAGGTATGTAGATCGAGGTGGAGATCTTGTTGGTATGGTTCACCGTGGCGGGATCATTTTCATACATTTCCAATGAAGCACGCTTCTGCTGGGGTTTGATTTTTTGCATTTGCAAATGGCTGTAGGCCTGGTACCAGGCCAGTTCAAGGAATTCGTAGCTGCCTCTCAAGGTTGTTTTGTAATAGCGGCCGCCCGGATAGGATCTTACATCGAATTCCGCGGATTTGGTTTCCTTGGATACCGGCATCGTCAGGTCGCAGTTAAAATGCATACTGTTCAGATCGACCTTGTGGTAGATGTCCTGTGGCGGACAGATTATTCTCATCGATGTATCTGCCCAGTTTCGGGAAATCCTCCATCATGACCTTTTTCATAGCTTCAAGATGGCCTTCGAAGTGGATCGAAAGGGCGGTTTGGTCCGGCAGTTCAGCCGGTCCGTCAAATGAGATTCGTGGGATTTCGGCGTCCGCTTCCAGTTCACCGCGCAGCATGTAGAGACCGGTGTCGTAGTCCTTGCTTATATAGACCGTCATTTTCTTGGCCATGAATCGGAACAAAAACGGCATTTTCCCGGCCATGTTCCAGTGCACCAGGGTTGTGCCGTCATCCTTAGGCTCGAATTCCCACCATACTTTGCTCACGGACTTGAACGGGCGCTTGAATTCGATCTGCTGTTCGATCCGCTCTTCGCCGGTAAACTTCTGGTGCATCAGTTTGCCGGCACCGACGATCCTGCCGTCCCAGGTATACCAGCCGCCTTCCTGGTCCGGCGTGTCGGAGTAGATGAGTGTGGTGTCGGGTTCGTGTATAAGCCACGGACTCCAGTCGGGCCAGCTTCTGAAATCGCGTACTTTGTCGAACACTTTTTTTCGGCTGGTGCCGATTTCCAGTGATCGTCTGACCTTGAATCCACCGTCCAAGGTTGCCAGGTAGAGTAGTGGGATTGTAAAAATAACGGCATAGCGATGAGTGCTGTTGCCATGGCTGAGGTTCCTCCGCCGGTAGTTTTTTGTTTGTGATTTGTCGTTGATGCCGAAAACGCCTGTGTCGAGTATAGGTATCTAACCCCAAGAAGAAAATGGGACTATCACGGGGGAATGTCATCATCCCAGTTTCACCCGTCAGTTACGGTTTGGTTTAGCCGCCATTTCGGCACGCCATCTGAGGTCCAGGTGCAGGCCTGGCCTGAGATTCAGGCTGCCCAGAATATGTTGATTTCGGCCCCGACCGGTTTCGGATTGCAGTTTCAATCAGCAGGGGAGGCAATTCGGTCTGGAATTCGCAGACTGGTTTTAGGCTCAGAGCGATTCAAAGACGAAATTAAAGCAAATCTAGAGCGGTGGGTAAGGAGAGTAAAAATGGGGCATCCTAAGACAATATATCTGAAGAGGTTAATCCGATCCCACTAGAAAGCGGTATGACGTCTATCAATGCCGCTTCTTCTCTCAAGCCTGTATTTTTTCCAAGTTTTATTAATCGGTAGATGAGCATAGATCCACATGCTCACCATAATGATCCCACCCGCGATCAGCAGAAAGAAAAATATTGCCGGTACAAGCATCAAAATTCCTGCCAAGATAGTTTCCATTGTTTTCCCCGAAAAATATTACCCGGCATAGTTGCCAGTCTGACTACCCAGATTGTTAGACTTGTCATGAGCTGTTGAGTGCTTGTGGGAAGACATGTTTAGAACAGGGTTATTTCAATAAAGAACATGAAGCTGATGGGCAATGTCCAATGTTTTGAATATCCTTTGTTAATACATTCATGTAGGAACCGAATTCAAAGGCCGATGGCCATTGTGGGATATCTCTACCTCAATCCCTATCCAACAGGAATTAACCATGCGGAAACTGCACAAATGGATACTTACGATGCTATTAATATGCTTTGGTTTGAGTCTGCTGATACCTGGCATTGTTGAAATGTTTAGCCTTGAGCTTCTGACCTCAGATGCCGAGTCGATCAGTCAGACAAATCAGCGTCGGGCCCTACACGGTATGATGGCGGGATTGGGTCTTCTCTCATGCATGGCCTGTTTTCGTCTGGCACAGGCGCGCGTTTTGGTGATGGGGATAGGTTTCACCCTTGTGTTGGTTATTACGGGGCGTCTCTATTCTCTGATCATCGATGGCCTGCCGGATAGAGTGACTCTTTTTTACTTCGTAATCGAAACACTCTTGGCCCTGATTTTCCTTCTCCTCCCGCCAACGGGTACCACCAAACGGGAATGCGCAAATAGTCGCTAACGTTCTTATGCTTAAGTTGTTTACAGCAAAGTACTTCCAGGGATACGCTGATCACCGGTTACATACGTGATCAGCTAGGAATCCATTGCTAAGTAGTTATTGGTGGACACGATCTCATGGTTATTGCTAACACGATTGCATTGGAAGATTACCCGCCACGGTCGTCATCATCTGATGATGGGAACGGTAAACGCGGATTGGGATGGTTGAGCGGCATATCACTGTATGCCTTACGGGTCACCTCTGTTTCGAAATAGACGGTCAGATTGCCGTCTTCCAGGGATGGATGAGTCGTGACATCTTCAATATCGTCGCCTGTCATGGGGTCAATGGTATTGATGAGATGCTCAGGTTCGTGCAAACGATTGGTCTGGCTCTGATCGCGCGGTAGTGGATCTGAAGCGACCCAATTCAAAAAATCGAATTTGACGGCGGGTGGTATGTAGGAATGTGTTGATGTCAACATGGTAATCTCCAGTGACTCATCACCGCCGCTTGTAAGGCTGCGCACTGCACGCTGCTCTCTGAAAGCTACCGGTTTGCACGTGGGGGTGTTGTGATGGCTGCCTATACCTTAGTACTTTACTCAGGAAATAGCTTATCACATTATTTAATGAGGCGGACGTCGGGACGGTTTTTTGAAAATGCTTCATCCTGGGCAGTTTCTATGACTTGGCGTTTATATGAGGTGTCCCTTAATAGAGGTCACCGGTCATGGAGTGGACTCAGGAATTTTTAACAATCAAGGAGGCTGCATCTCTCTCATGCTTCTTCAATCGCTTGGCTGCCCTCTTTTCCTTCGGTGACAGGATAGACTGTTTTTTTACTTCTCTGTTGGATCGTTGTGACTTGGACATGATGTTTACTCCGAATAGGGTTAAAGAGATGCACACGGAATAATGGGAGGGATCTGAAAGTGATTTGTCCGGGTGCTCCAATCAGTCCTGGACTGTTGGGTGCCGCAACTCATATCAAGTATGGACTTGAGGTGGTTGAAAAGATAGGTATATTCAGGGTGTAAGACAAAATAGGTTTTTAATCATATACTCCGCATTTGCCGAAGGAGGGGGGAAGTTGTACCAAATGGGTGGTTGTCAAGCGTTACCAGAAGCAATAAATAAGGCTTATAGCCTCCCATATATAAAAGGTGGTTATGTGATCAGATAAATGTGATCTGGCAATCACTCTCACTTTAATAAATTAACCACACTATTCTACTGTTTTGTTAATATATAATGCCCAAAAAATGGAGAGGAGGACGCTCTTGTATCATGTCATGTTTGATATCGATGGAACACTCATTCAGTCCTGTAAAATTGACGCTGTTTGTTTTACAGGAGCGATCGAAGAAGTGCTTGGTCTTGTGATCGATGAAGAGTGGTCAAATTATAAGCATGTGACAGATGAGGGGATATTGAATGAAATTATTCAATCAAATGGTCTGAATGGTAAAAGTGACGATATTCGCGAAAAAGTTAAAAAAACTTTTGTTCGGAAAATAGAAGAGCATCTTGAGGAAGCGCCTGCTCAAGAAGTGCCGGGTGCTTCATTATTCATTGAGCGGTTGAATGCGATGAATAATGTCGTTATCTCTATTGCAACGGGTGGTTGGTATGAGAGTGCGATATTAAAATTAAAATCCGCAGGTATCAGTGTTGCTGATATTCCTATTGTGTCTTCGGATGATCACTTCAGTAGGGCTGAAATCATGAGGCGTGCAGAAGCTGAAGTAAATATAAACACGGCTGTCTCCAGCACCTATTTTGGTGATGGGGCCTGGGACAAAAAAGCCTGTGAAGAACTTGGCTACAACTTTGTGTTGGTAGGAAATAAAGTACAACATGATCAGAGGATTGAAAATTTCAATTCAATCAATGAGGCATTAGCATACATTGGTTTGTAGTCAGGCACCTGGCCGTACCCGGTGGATTACCCGATCGTGTTACAAGCAACAGACTTAACGTGCTTTGCCTGAGGTATATTGCCTGTTCCAGGCAATACCGTTGGCTCGGGTACAGTGCCGGGAGTTCGCCGGAGTTTATACTGGAGACGGTACGGTTGTATGCTGATCAGTGTCCGCTACACATTAATACTTTTTGGTGATTTTGGTAGATAGGATTATCCATTGGGAAATATTCCAATATCGCAGCGATATATCGGTCAAAAGGGTTTTCTATCTGGTTGATTCTCTTTCTGGATCTGTTTTTTATGTCGTAGCTATTGAATCGGACAGGAAAGGGGACCGGATAATCGGTGCCGAACAGGATCTTGTGATGTACCTCCTTCTGTTCTGATAGATGGCGCAGCGCTCTGGCTCTAAGGGGTACCATGATGGCTGAGATGTCAGCATAGAGATTCTGGTACTGCATCAGCATTTCCAATAGTCGATAGTAGTCATCATCAAAATAGCGGGGGTTCTTCGACAGGTTTTTCCAAATACGCAGTTTATGATTGACGCGTCCCAGTCCCATATGCGCAGCGATCAGGGTAACCCCGGTCGCAAGAGGAAGGTCGAGCATTTTGATGCGTTCGAAGGTGGCAAAGGAGTGGATGCTATATTCACTGCCAATGTGCACAATCAGCGGCAGCTTGTACTTTTTGAGCTTTTCGTAATAAGGGATCAATCGCTCATCATTGAGATCCACCCCCCAGTAGTTCTGAAGAAACTTGGCCCCTCTGTTGCCTTTTTCGACTTGTTCATCGATCAGATCAAGGGCATTGGTGCGTCTGGGATTAATGGAGAAAAAGGGGATGAACTGATTGGGATAGGTGGCAGCTACGGCTAATACGTCATCGCTCATGGCGCAGACGGTTTTGTCACGGTGAATCTCTCTTCCCTGTTCATCAAGACGTGCATCGACACCGAACAGGCAGGCCTTCTCTACATGATGGGATTCCTTAACCGCTATGGCCATGGATGTAACATAGGTCTGGTAGGGCCTGGCCATCAGCTCGGCAGGGTCAACCCCAAGACCACGGGCAAAAAACGGAC
>JAHXHU010000084.1 GCA_025656375.1 Candidatus Thiodiazotropha sp. (ex Ustalcina ferruginea)
TAAGCCGCTACGCGACAGCGGATACCTGCCCGGGCCCTACGCCTGCCGGGGTCTACCAACCTTCGCTTCGCTCTCCAGGGTTGGTAGCGCAGGTAACTGCGTGCCTCATTGTCGCGGGCACCCAGCATACTCATGGCTGAGAGAAACGGAATGCGTATGCCATCTACCCGGTCGAAGCGGCGTAACAGAAGAACCGGCTTATCTGCCACATGCTCCAGCCGCCATTGCGGTACGGCAATGCCCGCATGCTCCGCGAGTGTGAGCGCAACCGCCTCCCACATGACGGTATTAGTCTCATCATCCTTGTGTGGAAACTTGGCGATCGCGAGATGCCCATCCCGATCCTGGATCGATGCCTTGGGCCGGGCACCACCCAACGACGAACCCGGCGCCAACAGCAAACGAAGATCCTCATCGCTATCCACATCGCCGACAACACGCTCCGCGGCCGACAGCAACCTTGGCAATTCGATAAGCGGTGGAATACGCGTTATACCCTGCTCTGCCAGGAATGGTCCACCCTCCTCGGCTTTGGCATCCTGCGTCGCTCTACCTCCTGCATCCCTGCAGTCGTCAAGGGCAAAGTGCAAAGCACCCTGGCGATCGTCATCAACCATCAGCAGATAATCGATCTCCATCAGAGTACGCGGTGTCTCGCCCGCGCGCTCAGCTCGCCGACGCTCAGCCCGGCGCATAAGTACCCGCCCCCAACGGTCGGGGGCAGAGTCACCTATCGCACCAAACAGCGGTTTGTCCGAAGGCGTATGAAAGGGACCGGGGCCAAGCATCAGGGCCGGCTCCAGTGAGAATTGCTCTGCCGATTGCAGCCAGTCCTGATCGTATTCGAAGGTTGCACTTTGCCGACCCTTGCGCGCACGCGCCCACAGCCGCCCGACAAGAACCGGGACACCTGTAAGATCCACATACACGAACACCTGGGTTTCCATTACGCCTTACCCTTACGCACCGGCTGTGACGACTTGCGCCCAGACCCGGTTTGACGCGGCCTGCGGATACGCTGTGGCAAACGTTCTTCTTCCAGCTCAAGCCCGACGGCATCTGTTCTGACGTCCACCAGATCGGCGAGTCGCTCGACCACGCCCAAAACGAACAGCACCGTGGCGTAGTGACCCAGCGCGACGCCGGGGGTACCCTTTTCAATCTTGTTCAGCGTCGTGCGGCTGATAGATGCCCGTTCGGCCATGACGGCCGTCGGTATACGCCGCCTAA
The DNA here is from genome assembly GCA_025656375.1 of Candidatus Thiodiazotropha sp. (ex Ustalcina ferruginea). GTDB lineage: Bacteria > Pseudomonadota > Gammaproteobacteria > Chromatiales > Chromatiaceae > Thiodiazotropha. The sequence continues at coordinate 1,231 of JAHXHU010000084.1, forward strand.
GCCGGGCATCGCGGATATCCTGCCCAAGCTTGCGCAGCGCCCGACTGACCGGGATCGGTGCCATCAAGTCTAATTGGGTTTTGCTCATTTATCGTCCATCTTTATAGTCATTAATGGAGACAATGTATATTATAATGAACGCAATATCAATGCACCCGCAATAAATCCAAGCAAGAGCAACTCTCGAAACGTCCATAATAATGGGAGTAATGCAATTTAAGACCCAGAATCATGAACATTTTCAGATTTTTTTGCTTCCATGTCCATGTCATCAGATACACTTGACATGGTAATGCATTTGCATTACTTTTCAATGTAGGTAATCGGTACTATTTTGGAGGTCGCAATGACCGCAACACTGACTGTGGAATCAACTCTCACCGACCGTTATCAGACAACGGTGCCTGAATCCGTGCGCCGCGCCCTGCATCTCGGCAAACGCGATAAAATCCGCTTCACTCTTCAATCGGATGGAAAGATCGTTTTGTCCCGCGCCGACAACTCTGAAGTTGACCCGGTTCTCGGGCAGTTTCTGGGTTTTCTTGCCAAAGATATAGCAGAGCACCCTCAGCATGTACATGCACTGAGTACCGATCTGGTCAAACGGGTACAGTCACTGGTTGGCAATGTTGAAATCGACCTCGACGCACCACTCCCTGATGACGGTCAGGATGAGGAAGAGTAAGTTTGGCTGCCGGTGAACCCCTGATCATAAATGGCTGGACCATCTTCGCCCACTCCCTTTTTCTTGAGCAGTTGGAAGCTCTCCTGCATAAGGTAGAGCGCCTACGCCGAAAAGACCCGAAAGGCTACATCAAGAAGAACGCTGCCAAACAACTTGCTGCCATCGGCAGACTAGCGTTCGAGATCATACCCCAGGACCCGGCCCGAACGGATTATCGTCAGGGTTCCACTTTGGGTGACGTGCACAAGCACTGGTTCCGCGCCAAGTTCTTCCAGCAGTACCGGCTGTTTTTCCGTTATCACCAGGAGAGCAAGATCATCATCTATGCGTGGGTCAACGATGACAATACCAAGCGCGCCTATGGAAGTAGTACAGATGCCTATCGCGTTTTTCGCCGTATGATCGAGAGTGGTCACCCACCTGATGATTGGAAAACTCTGTTGGAAGAAGCCAGGCAGGAAAGCAAACGGCTTCAAGACACACTGGAAAAATCCGGTAAGGCTCCACGCTGATTTAATCTATAAGCATTTGCTTATTGGACTGCGGGTGGAGCGCAGAAATGTACGAAAACTGTAGCCTATTGTTTTTACAGGCATTTTCCTGGGTTCTTTATGAGGTTCAAGTCCTCTCCTCGGCACCAAGCATAACCCTCTGATTTATCTGGTGTTTTTTGTTTATGCTCTCTCCATTGTGTCGGTGATGCAACAGCGTCATACAAAGCAGTGGTTCTCAGGTTGGGAACCATGATGAGATCACCACGCTATCTTCGTAGCAATCGATACGGCCAATACTACTTCCACCATGCTGCTCCAAAGCATCTCCAGAACTCAATGGGCAAACGCAATATCGTTCGCACACGCTATGCGGTTAACACCATCATGGCCCATAAAAAATAACAGTTTAATGACAATACCATTGATCCCGAAGACATCCGGGCCACACCGATGATTCAGATCAAATAAACTGGCCGTTGAGAGACAGATGTCGTTGTCTCGTTCTTGGTGTTGCAGTAAAATCGGGGATGTAAGAGGAGATCCTTGACATGTTAACTTATGAAGATTGCGTGGGGATGTGTGATCTTACCGATGAAGAAGTAGATGCCATTGCGGAGCATGAGCACATCCCCAATATTGTAGCTGCCGAGTTGGGAAACTATCTGATTCACGAAGAATCAGGAATTCCGAAGATTCGTCGCATCATATTGGATGATATCGAAATGGCCGAGAAACGGGGAGACAAGGAGCACACGCTCGTATTGAAACTCGTACTCAGGTATTTTGTACAGAATCACCCCAGCGCTGCCAGCAACGCTGCCTGACTCAGCTCTCTGAGGTTACTCGAGCCGCAAGTTCCTTGCGGCTTTCATGCACCCGTCTTTTTGACAACACTTACCAAATTCCGAGGGCCTGGCGGGACCAGGGCTATCGTCGCCGACAGCCTTCTTAGAAAACAGCAACACCTGATCATGAATCGATCTCGTTGACGTGCACCCAATTTACCGAGTGGTGCTTGACTTCTGATCGCAATTTCCCAACCCATCCGCACCAAGTCTGATGTTTCTGGCTGCTACAAATGAAAACTGTTAGATAACAATAATATCGCACCTTCCTTATTTCGTTGACTTTTTTACCCCAGCTATCGTACGGTCATGTTATTAAGAATGTTTACCTTCTCTTCCTGGCATGCTGCATATACTGTTTCAGACAGTTCCTAAAACCGATACAACCGAGTCATCACATGAAAAGTCTTCTATTTGCCATATTACTCGTTTCATCTATTTTAACTGGGTGTGCAGTCAACCCTGTCACTGGAAAAAACCAGTTGAGTCTGGTTTCTGAAGCGCAGGAATTAGCAATCGGCAAAAAAAATTACTCCCCATTACGCCAGTCACAGGGCGGTGATTATGTGGTAGACAAGAAACTCACTGCCTACATCAATGAGGTGGGACAAAAGCTGGCCGCAGTCAGTGATCGGAAACTACCCTACGAATTCAAAGTGCTCAATAACTCTGTACCCAATGCATGGGCGTTACCCGGCGGAAAAATCTCACTTAACCGCGGACTCCTGACCGAACTGGAAAGTGAAGATGAACTAGCAGCGGTTCTTGGTCATGAGATTACCCATGCCGCTGCAAAACATACAGCAAGCAGTATGTCTCGTGGGATGCTGATTCAGGGTGCGGTTATGGCGACGGTTATCGGCACGCAGGGAAAAGATTATGCCCAGCTAGCCCAACTGGGTGCGGGGGTTGGTGCGCAATTGGTGACACAGAAGTATGGCCGGGACGCTGAGCGTGAATCTGATTTTTACGGCATGAAATATATGTCAAAAGCCGGTTATGACCCGCAAGGCGCAGTTGATCTGCAACGCACATTTGTGCGGCTTTCCGAGGGGAAAAATCAGGACTGGCTCAGTGGTCTGTTCGCCAGTCACCCACCATCACAGGAACGGGTAGAGAATAATATTAAAACGGCAGCATCCCTACCCCAGGGTGGCAGTCATGGTGAGAATCAGTTCAAGACCAGGACGGCTCATATTAAACGTAGCAAACCCGCCTATGAAGCGTATGATGAGGGTCGTAAGGCGTTTCAGAAAAATGATCTCAGTAAGGCCAGGACCCTGGTAAACAAAGCTATCCGTCTTGAGCCCCGTGAAGGACATTTCCACGCCCTGCTTGGTGATGTTGAAGAAAAAAAGAAACGCCATAAAACAGCAAAGCGACACTACGACAAGGCGATCAAGCTAAATGATAATTTTTTTTATTACTATCTGAAACGTGGACAAGTCAATGAAAACCTAAAGGCCTCTGCAAACGCAAAACGTGATCTGGAAAAGAGCATTCAACTGCTTCCAACAGCAAATGCTTACAATTCCCTTGGTAATATTGCAAAACTGGAAGGTAATCTGAAGACTGCAAAATCCTACTATAAAAAAGCCGCCTCCAATAAAACCACAGAAGGTAAAGCAGCCTATAGTGCTTTAATGGCGCTTGACCTAACCGAAAACCCTCAAAACTACATCAAACTGAGAACAGGTCTGGATAATAAGGGCAGACTCAAAGCTGAAATCTCCAATCCAACTCCGAGTAATGTTAGAGACGTTGTGATTGCTATTCAATACCGTGACAGCAATGGAAGAATTAGAAAAACCAAACGTGCTTATAAACCTGTCCTGGCTGCCGGTAAAAAAACAGTGATTGATTTGGGTATAAAAAATATTCCAAAAGATCAGTTGGCCAAAATAAAATTCGGCATCATTGGTGCACGACTGGCAAAATAGTCTGCATCAGACCCTAACTCGGGCATAGGCTATTCTAAGGGATAGATTCATTCGACAACATTTCAATACAGACTACAATGTCTGTATCTCATGTATTGTTTACAGCGCAATCGCCACACAGCGTGCAATAAAAACGATAATCGGGTAGCCGGGGGTCTCTAACCCCCAGCCCCCACAACACCCTGCATGCGGCTCCGCACAGGGCGTTTCACTTGGAAT
>JAHXHU010000219.1 GCA_025656375.1 Candidatus Thiodiazotropha sp. (ex Ustalcina ferruginea)
GCGGGACTTCTTCATTGTAGATTCTCCTTTTCGTAATCATAATTGGAAAATTCTACTTTTGAACCCCGTTATTTTTTGGGGGGATTACCTTTCCGGTTGGTGCTGGAAATAGCGGGTACCTTGCGCATCTTTATTGCATTGAAGGTTTCGGTATTGATACTGGCGGGACGACTCCCTTTGGGTGGTGGAGACTGACTGTAATTCACCTTTCCCTCTTCATCATACCATTTGTACATCGCTGCCTGGGCTGAAAAAGCTTGGGCAAACAACAAGATACAGATTAGCCATAAGAGTCGCTTATTGCTTCCCATATTGCAGCTCCCTGATAATAACGCTCCAAGCTTTAACCTTAAATGAATTAAGGTTTTACGGCAAGTGTATCAATTGGCGTTCGCATAGAATCTGGCTCACCTTGCCTTCTTTTTTACTGATGCTCGTTTCTTCTGTTTGCTTCTGCTCGAAGTGGGTATCGATCTCTTTACCGTTTTTTTCTTAACTGTCGATTTGTTAACGGATACCTTCTTTACGACCCTCTTTTTTAGATGCACTTTTTTGCTCTTCAATACCTTTTTGGCGGTTGCCTTTTTCGTCAACCTCCTGTCACTGTCGGTGTGCTTGCCTTTGGTTTTTCCTCTCGATATCTTTTTAATCGTTTTGGCTGTTTTTGTTTTCTTTGTTGAAACTTTTTTGCCTTTGCCCTTCAGCTTCTTAGGCTGAGTAGGTTCTTTTCGTGATGCTGTTTTCTTAGCTGTAGACTTAACCTTCTTCTTTGTCGATTGAGCAACCACCCTCTTTTTGGAGACTCGCGCTTTAACCTTTTTCTTCTTCGCTGCCCTTTTTGCTGTTTTTTTCTTACTCCCTGATGTAGAAGCAGATCTCTCAATCTTAGAATTCTTTCCAGCCAACGTTTTCTTTGGTGGTGACGATCCCTTTTTTTCGGCTGGTTTGTACCCGGATTCGATCACATCTTTCTCTACCTCTTGTGAGACAGTTTGAGGCTTTTCAGACACCTCCCGGGAGGCTAGAGGTGCACCCTGTTCAATAGCCCTGCAGATATGCAAAAACACCTGCTCTATCTCACCATTTCCATCAATTCGGACTAACCTGCCCTGCTTCTCATAATATGTGATCAATGGTGAAATAAGATGATCAAATACATGAATACGGCTACTGACTGTCTCTTCATTATCATCAGAGCGTTGATGTAAACGTCCTCCACAGGCATCACATACACCTTCCACGACGGTCGGATTGCTATATATATTGTACAATAAGCCACAGGAACGACAGGTGCGTCGCCCAACCAGCCGTTCCATCAGGGTATCTGTCTCAATAGAGACCAGCAGGATTAGATCAAGGGGTTGATCGATCTCAATCAGTAGCTCGTCCAGCGTTAGGGCCTGTAGAAGATTGCGTGGAAAACCATCCAGCACAAAGCCACTTTGCATTTCCGGTTTCAGCAGATGCTCGCGCAACAGCGTGAGCATGATGTCTTCTGTGACGACCTTTCCCTGATCCTGTAATCCCTTAATCTCGATGCCCAATGGGGATTGCTTTTCCACTGCCTTTTTTAGCAGTTCACCCGTCATGACAGGGGTTATAGCGTACTTATTGGCCAATAAGTCTGTCTGGGTTCTCTTACCTGACCCTGGCGCACCCAGTATTACAATTCGCATCCCCTAAGCTCTCCAAATCTAGACAAGACGGATAAATTGTTTAATATTCCCTTATATTACAAGCAACTACGCCACTCAAAGAAGAGCCACCAAACCGCTATAACAAGACCGAGCAAGCGTAAAAGTGTGTGGACTGACGGTCTATGATCGATTTGTTAATTAAGAAATTCCATGGCTCCATCCAAGTTTTGCATTAGCCGCCAACGGCAAGCTTGGGTAAGCTAATCCAAGATTTCCCGTAAAGTCAACGGACTTTATGTACTAAACGGGTCGATTAGATTATTCTTCTCTGCCTCACGTAGTCGCCGAATGCAGAAAGACCTTCATGCCTGAAATTCCAGATATAACAGATTCTGAGCACTGGATCATCGAAACCACGTTGACCGAACGTTATGGACAAAAGGTGGAGACCCAAATCGCGGATGCTGAAATCCGGCTGATGCCATCAGACCGTGAGCTGACCGGCTGTCCGGTTATCTATTGGAATCAAGAAGATTGCAACTTCATTGTTTTCAAGAGCGGCAGTCGTAAATACCGCTGTCAATTCTTCTACCGGGGTTATCAGCAATATGGCACCGGCGTTCACGAATACGACGACCTAACCGAATGCATTGTCTCCCTGCTCCAGGCCCAGGCCGATCATGAGGCACGGAAAAAGGGGGACATCTGAGCGATCAGCATCGCCAGTTAAAAAAACACAAATATCTATAACATAAAGGGGATCATGTTTATGACAGCAAAAAATGCCTTCTATGCCCAATCAGGTGGTGTGACTGCAGTAATTAACGCCTCAGCCAGTGGCGTCATCGAAACAGCCCGCCAGCATCCTGATAAGATTGCCAATGTCTATGCCGGACGTAACGGCATCATCGGCGCCCTCACCGAGGAGCTGATCGATACCAGCGCTGAGTCAGCAGAGGCTATCGCTGCCTTAAAACACACGCCATCCGGCGGGTTCGGCTCTTGCCGCTTCAAATTGAAGAGTCTGGAAGAGAACGAACGACTGATCGAAATCTTCAAGGCCCATAATATCGGTTACTTCTTCTACAATGGTGGCGGTGACTCTGCCGATACCTGTTATAAGGTCTCTCAGCTCTCTGAGAAAATGGGATTCCCAGTACAGGCCATCCACGTACCAAAGACTGTGGACAATGACCTGCCGATCACTGACAACTGCCCGGGTTTCGGTTCTGTCGCTAAATATATCGCCGTCTCCACCTTAGAGGCCTCATTCGATGTGCGCTCAATGGCCGCCACCTCTACCAAGATCTTTGTCATCGAGGTAATGGGGCGCCATGCCGGTTGGATTGCCGCTGCGGGTGGGCTGGTCGAGGATAACGGTATCCCTGTCGTGATACTTTTCCCTGAAGTTGAATTTAATCAGGAGAAATTCCTTGCCAACGTTGATGCCAAGGTAAAGGAATACGGCTTCTGCACCATCGTCGTCTCTGAAGGTTGCCACTGGCCTGACGGTAGATTCCTTGCCGAGCAAGGTACCCGTGACGCCTTTGGTCATGCCCAGTTAGGCGGTGCGGCTCCGGTGGTGGCCAATATCATTAAAGATGCCCTGGGCCATAAGTTTCACTGGGCAGTGGCCGACTACCTGCAAAGGGCTGCCCGCCATCTCGCTTCTGAATCAGATGTAGAGCAAGCCTACGCCCTGGGCCAGGCTGCTGTGGAAAAGGTCCTGGAAGGTAAGAACTCTATCATGCCCACTGTTGTGCGTGAGTCTTCCAACCCCTACAAGTGGAGCATCGGCGAGGCACCTCTGAGCGAAGTGGCAAATGTTGAGAAGATGATGCCCATGGAATTTATCACTGAAGATGGATTCGGTATTACCCAGGCTTGCAAAGAGTACCTCTATCCGCTGATCAAGGGAGAGGCCTACCCGCCCTATAACGATAACGGCATGCCGGATTACGTTACGCTGAAGGGTGTGGCCGTTCCCAAGAAGTTGGCTGCCTTCGAACTATAGAAACGACAACAGGGGCTGTCAGTAAACAGCCCTTTTTTTACGCTCTCAACCCTGACAGAATGGTCAGTTGATCAAACCCAGTCATACATGACCGCATCGGAGGCCTGTAATTTGGTGAGCGAGAATTTTTATACCTGAACCTTTTTTGTCTATCTCTTTGGAGGAGCTATAAGTGAACACAGAACTGATCTTCGCCCTGGCTTGTGCATTTGCGGCGCTTGCCTATGGTTTCATATCCGTAAAATGGATACTTGCGCAACCTGAAGGCAACGAAAAGATGCGTGAGATCGCCGGGGCCATACAGGAAGGCGCTCAAGCCTATCTCAATCGTCAGTACACCGCCATCGGCATTGTTGGCTTTGTGGTCCTGGTGGTCATATTCTTCGGCCTTGATAGCGCCACCGCCATCGGTTTCGCCATTGGTGCCATCCTCTCGGGTATCACTGGTTATATCGGTATGAACATCTCGGTACGTTCCAACTTGCGTACTGCCGAGGCTGCCCATCACGGCATAAACGCCGCCCTGCAGATCGCCTTTCGCGGCGGCGCCATCACCGGGATGCTGGTTGTGGGTCTGGCCTTGCTAGGCGTGGCGGGTTACTACTACGTCCTGAATGCAATGGGTGTGAGTGACAGCGAAGCCCTGCATGCCCTGGTCGGTCTCGCCTTCGGCGGCTCGCTGATCTCCATCTTCGCCCGACTGGGTGGCGGCATCTTCACCAAAGGCGCAGACGTGGGTGCCGACATCGTCGGTAAGGTTGAGGCCGGTATCCCCGAGGACGATCCACGCAATCCCGCAGTTATCGCCGATAACGTGGGTGATAACGTGGGCGATTGCGCCGGCATGGCCGCTGACCTGTTCGAGACCTATGCGGTAACCGTGGTCGCCACCATGCTGCTCGGCAGCCTGCTGGTCACGGGTGTAGGTAACGAGGCGGTGATCTATCCCTTGGTGCTGGGTGGTGTCTCCATCGTTGCATCAATCATCGGTACCTTCTTCGTAAAAGCCAAGGATACCGATACCAACGTCATGCCCGCCCTCTATAAGGGGCTGATCGTCGCAGGTGTGCTGGCTGCAGTGGCCTTCTATTTCGTCACTGATTACATGATGAGCAGTGCAGTCATTACTGTCGGCGGCGTTGCTGTGGCCAACCCGGTGCTGGCCCTGTTTGGTACCGCCATGATCGGCCTGGTGCTGACGGCCGCCATGGTGGTTATCACTGAGTACTATACCTCCACCGAATACAGCCCGGTACGCTACATTGCTGAAGCATCGACCACCGGTGACGGCACCAACGTCATCGCGGGTCTGGGCATCTCCATGAAGTCCACTGCCGCGCCCGTACTGGTGATCTGCGCCGCCATTTGGGGCTCCTATGATATGGCTGGCCTCTACGGCATCGCTGTCGCAGCTACTGCCATGCTCTCCATGACCGGTATCATCGTCGCCCTGGACGCCTATGGCCCAATCACCGACAACGCCGGTGGTATCGCCGAGATGGCGGAGCTGGATGAGAAGATCCGCAATATTACCGATCCACTGGATGCCGTGGGTAATACCACCAAGGCGGTGACCAAGGGTTATGCCATCGGTTCAGCCGGCCTGGCTGCCCTGGTGTTGTTCGCCGATTATACCCACAGCCTGGAGAGCCATCTCGGTT
>JAHXHU010000320.1 GCA_025656375.1 Candidatus Thiodiazotropha sp. (ex Ustalcina ferruginea)
GACGGCCGGGGCACAAATAGGTTGTCAAAGATCGAGTGTCTTTTATGCCTGGGACGCATAAAAGACATCACGAGATCGAAGACTCACTTATAGCGTTTCAGATGTCACCCAATGGGTGCGGGAAAAATCCATTATCTGATTTGGCATATCATTACCTTACGTTAGATATCAGCGGTCAACTGCGGAATCTGGATTCAAGGCCAGCTCCAGCCGTAGGGTGTGGCCCTGCCGCACCGGGCCAATCAATCTATGGCTGACTTTTTAGGGTGTTCTTATGGAGCGTCAGACCGTTTATGGTGCGGCAGGGCCGCACCCGTATGATTCAGTAAATGGAGGGGAGCACTCAGACTTTTTGCTGTGATGCCATCGCCTCAACCTTGGACATTACCATGGCTTCAAGCGCTTGTTTGAAATCGATCACGCGCTGGCGGAGTTCAGGTTGAGCCGTGCCGAGGATCTGTGCTGCCAATATGCCGGCATTCCTGGCTCCGTTAATGGCGACGGTGGCAACAGGTACACCGGGTGGCATCTGTACGATAGAGAGCAGTGAATCCTCGCCATTCATGGTGGAGGTCTTTACCGGTACACCAATCACAGGCAGCGGTGAGATAGCCGCGACCATTCCAGGTAGATGGGCCGCTCCCCCTGCACCGGCAATCACCACCTGCAGGCCACGCTCAACAGCGCTTTGCGCATACTCGTAGAGCCTGGCGGGAGTGCGATGGGCCGACACGATTGTCATCTCAAAGGGGACCTGTAGTTCCTGAAGCAACTTAGCGGCCTCCTGCATCACAGGCAGGTCTGAATCACTTCCCATGATGATCCCTACAACTGGTTTGTTCATGGATGCTGTTCCCCCGTAATTTCAATCAGATCGCGTACCTGCTCGGCCTTGCTTTGAGCCACATCAAGATCCCGGTCGAGTACCGTAACATGCCCCATCTTACGATAGGGAGTCACCTCCGCTTTTCCGTAAAGATGCAGACAAACCCCGTCTATAGCCAAAGCTGCCGCCATACCCTTGATAACGGGTCTGCCACTGGCATCAGAAGCACCGAGAAGATTGATCATCGCAGCTGGCGAGAGAAGATGGGTAGCACCCAAAGGGAGACCCAGCACGGCACGCAGATGCTGCTCGAACTGATCGGTGATACAGGCCTCGATGGTATGGTGGCCGGAATTGTGGGTACGTGGGGCGATTTCGTTGACCAACAATTGGTCATCCTGAGTGAGGAACAACTCCACACCAAAAATCCCGACACCTTGCAATGCTTCGATGGTACGTTCCGCCAATGCCTCTGCCGCTATAGCGATATCCTCATTCACTGCTGCCGGGCAGAGCAGCAGGTCCAGCACATTTTCTCCTGCACGGAAGCACATCTCAACCGTTGGATAGGCAATACACTGCCCCTCTGCATTACGTGCAACCATCACCGCCAACTCTTTTTTGGCATCGACAAAATGCTCTATCAGGGAGGATACAGGCAGGTGGTTCTCGAAATCATCAGCCTGTTGCATCACTGACACACCACGCCCATCATAACCCCCACGTCGCGCCTTCTGAACCAAAGGAAAACCAAATGATTCAAATGCTTGCAGAGTGGGTTCCGGCATCTCGATGAAATCTGCGGTCGGTATACCAGACGCCTTAAGAAACTGCTTCTGTGTCAATTTGTCCTGCAGTATCGACAACAGTGCTGGAGCCGGGTTGATTCGATGTCCTTCTCGTTCCAGCTGAATCAAGGTCTCGGTATCAATATTCTCCAGTTCATACGTCACCACATCGCAAGACTCTGCCAGCTCGCGCAGCTTGGCCGGATCGTGGTATCCGCCTATGATCTGGTGACCTGCCACCTGACCCGCCGGTGAACCGGGGTAAGGGTCTAGGACCACGCAGGTGCAACCCAGGCGTTTTGCCGCTTTGACCATCATACGACCCAACTGGCCGCCACCGATCAGGCCGATTCGGGCCACAGGGAATGGAAAACTATCCTTCATCATAATCTGCTGAAAAGGTTGTTTATTTAACAAGGAGGGAGAGTATACCCGTCAAAGACGGGGAATGCCTCAATCCGTACCAAGACCAGGCTCCTAGCTGGATGATATATCCTGCTGTATCTTTCCTGTGATATCCGCAAAGGCATGCAAACCCTTCTCATCAAGTACTTCGACACGGCTTCCATCGACGCGTATCAGTCCCTGATCGGAAAAGTTATGTAGAATGCGGGAGAATGTCTCCGGAGTCACTGAGAGCCTTGAGGCAATCACCCCTTTCGGTGCCTGCAGCTCAAAAGCTGATCCCAGCTCATGCTTACCCTGCCACCTTTTCCACAAGAAGCTGGCAACCCGACAACTGGCGCTTTGCAACGTCAATTCATCGATCTCTCGAATCAGACTCCTGAGCCGATGACTCATATCCCCCATCAGTCGAAAGCAGGTATCGACGGAGCCACGAAGGATTTTAAGGAATGGTTCGCTCTCGAAACTCAATAGACGGGTATCACCGATCGCTGCGGCATTGACAGGGTATTCGGGTCGCTCACCGAACATCAAGGCTTCGGCAAATGTCTGTCCTGGAGAGATAATCTCGATAACCTTCTCTTGCCCCTGCATGGATAGCCGGGTCAATTTCATCTGCCCCTGAACCACAAGAAAAAAATGGGTCGCCGGATCACCTGTCCGAAAGAATAGCTGGCCATCCCTGAGTTTCACCTCATGGGCCATCTTCTCTACAGTCTCAAATTGCTGGTCATCCAGATGAGCAAACAAGTAGCACTGCTTGAGATCAAAATACACCATGTATCTCCAGATGTTATTGTCCCTTAAGCGGGATCTTTTTACCTGAATACGTAGCTTCAGGTATGTCACTATTCATACCGGCACTCGAAAACCTTGTTTTCGGATGCCGTGCAAAGGGAAGAGTCAGATACTGACCTGAATACCCTAAATCTATTGAGAAAAAGACCCCTCAGCCACCAAAAAAACGGGGCTGCCGGACTGTTTCTCAACTATTATTTTTTTTCAGGTTCGATAGTAAACAACCCCATTCCTTCGGTCCGTTAACAGCCAACGACCGTTATCGAACTTGAAGCGAGTTTTCAAAACCATCCTTAAAAATCAGCGTGGGATCGGTAGCGGTTGGATCTCCCCCCACTACACCCAATCAGCAAGATGATCAGCCACAGCGATGGTAACTGCATAATAAACTCTTATGGGTCATCACCTTAAAAATCAGCCCCTACTTATCGAGTTGAGAGAGATCCCTGACTGCTCCATGGGCTGCTGAGGTCGTAAGGGCTGCATAGGCCTTCAATGCTTGAGATACAACTCTCTCTCGGGCGACGGGTTGCCAGGCCTGGTCACCACGAGCTGACATTTCACTCCGCCTTTGCAGAAGCGTCTCATGGTCGATCACAACCTGGATTGAACGCGCTGGAATATCGATTTCAATCAGATCACCCTCCTTGACCAGACCGATGTTACCTCCTTCAGCCGCTTCGGGTGAACAATGCCCAATGGACAACCCGGACGTCCCACCGGAAAAGCGTCCATCAGTGATCAACGCACAGGCCTTGCCCAATCCCTTTGATTTAAGGTAGCTGGTGGGGTAGAGCATCTCCTGCATTCCAGGCCCTCCTTTAGGGCCTTCATAGCGAATAATCAGCACATCGCCTGCTTGGACCTGATCACCCAGAATCACTGCTACCGCTGTATCCTGACTCTCGAATATCCGCGCCGGACCTGAAAAAACGAGGTTCGATTCATCCACTCCAGCGGTCTTTACGATGCATCCCTGCTCAGCCAGATTGCCATACAACACGGCCAACCCGCCATCTTTGGAGTAGGCATGTTGCACATCGCGGATACAGCCATTACGCCTATCCAGATCCAATTCAGGCCAGCGGGATGACTGACTGAAAGCAACTTGCGTGGGTACACCGCCTGGAGCAGCCAGATAGCGACTTTGCACCCTCTCTTCTTGGGTGCGAACAATATCCCAATCATCAAGGCCTTCTCCGAGACTGCTGGCATAGACAGTCGGCACATCCCGGTGAATCAAACCCGCCCGATCGAGTTCGCCAAGGATACCGATCACACCCCCTGCCCGGTGTACATCTTCCATGTGATACTGTTGCGTAGCAGGCGCAACTTTGCACAGATTCGGTACCTTACGGCTCAATCGATCGATATCGGCCATGCTGAAATCGACTTTTGCCTCATGGGCTGCGGCAAGCAAGTGCAATACCGTATTTGTTGAACCGCCCATGGCGATGTCCAGACTCATCGCATTCTCGAAGGCCTGGAATGTAGCCAGATTACGCGGCAATACAGATGCATCATCTTGCTCATACCAACGACGGGCCAATGCAACAATCCGACGTCCAGCCTCAAGAAAGAGCTGTTCGCGATCCGCATGGGTAGCCAGAAGCGATCCGTTTCCCGGCAGCGACAAGCCCAGGGCCTCTGTCAGGCAGTTCATTGAATTAGCGGTGAACATACCCGAACAAGATCCACACGTAGGACAGGCAGAGCGCTCGATCATCTCTACATTTTCATCGCTTTCATCCGGATTGGCGGCAGAGACCATGGCATCAACCAGATCCAGATGATGCTCCTTACCCTGTAGCTGAACCTTACCCGCTTCCATAGGCCCACCCGAGACAAACACGGTCGGAATATTCAACCGCAGGGCAGCCATTAACATACCAGGGGTGATCTTGTCGCAGTTGGAGATACAGACCAGTGCATCGGCACAATGGGCGTTAACCATGTACTCGACCGAGTCGGCGATGATATCCCGCGATGGTAGAGAGTAGAGCATCCCACCATGGCCCATCGCTATACCATCATCCACAGCAATGGTATTGAACTCTTTTGCCACGCCGCCTGCCGCTTCGATCTCCCGAGCCACCAATTGACCCAAATCCTTCAAATGAACATGTCCAGGAACGAACTGGGTAAAGGAGTTTGAGACAGCAACGATCGGTTTGTCGAAATCGCCATCCTTCATGCCTGTGGCTCGCCAGAGGGCTCGGGCACCGGCCATATTGCGCCCATGGGTGGTTGTGCGAGAACGGTATTGCGGCATCAGTCACTCCGAAAGATCAATCGAAAGTCCCATTATGCACGCATTTTCCCACTGCAAACAAACACACTGCCAGCGATTAACCTAGCTTTGAGTGATGTGGGGCACACTGCATCCTAAGTTACTAGTGTAGTGTCCTGAATAAAATATTCATTTATAATTCCCAGTGTTCCGGTTTATGGCAAAGGAAGGAAAAAATGAATTCAGCAGTT
>JAHXHU010000148.1 GCA_025656375.1 Candidatus Thiodiazotropha sp. (ex Ustalcina ferruginea)
CGCAGGACGTCCGGGGCCATAACAGGTTGTCGAAGATCGAGTCGATTTCGGGGACTTGGAAGTCCCGAAATCCATCATGAGATCAAAGACCCTCTTGGAAGCGCTGTTTTTTTTCTGGTCTAAATCGACACCGGAAAGGCGAAAATCTAGCAGCGCATTGTGCAACAGTTGCTGTTGAGCCTGGTTGAGACCTGCTTGATCCTTAACCCTTTTATAAGCATCGCAGAGCTGTCTGTTTTGTCCTATCTCAGTGGCATATTCACTGAGCTTTGGTAGTGATGCGTTGTAGGTGGCACGCAGTTCATCATTATTGACCACGGCATTCATATGACTGACAGGTGACCAGGTTCGACTGAGTCGGTCCTCCATCTTCTCCAGGGGTTCAACCAGATTCTTCCATGTGAAATCGATCTGAGAGTTCAGCAGCTGCTCTATTGTCTGGCGGTTTTCCTGTAACAGCTGATCGATGGCGGGTTCCACCATAGCCGGTGTGATGCTGGAGAAGGCTGGCAGCCCGTGCATCTCTATAAGTGTATTATTCATTCAGACAGCTCCGGGCTAGAAATTATTCAAGGATCGATTGTCCCGCATGGCACCAAATATCGCATCAGATGGATTGGTCTGACCGGTCAGTAGATTGCATATCAGGTCGTCATAGAGTGCAGCGCGATAGTCTGTCGACTCATCCTTTGGGATGGTCTGCCATTCACTGTCTGGGGCATGGAAAAACTTGTTGGCACCACCGTAGGCATAGACTTTGTATTCTCTTTCACCACAACGTAGACCTTCGTAAGAGCTGTTTGTCGCACCCGAGTGTGAACGGATGACCACGACAAATCGAGTCACGCCCTCGGTGCTGGTCTTTAGTGAACTGCGGTCTATGTAGTAACGGAAGTGGGGCTCATCTGCGCCGACCTGAAACTCCTGTAAATCATCGAGATTTATCCCCTCAGGAATTTTAACCTCTGCTTCTTTAAAGGGTTCTTCAGGTTGCCAGTCAGGATGGGCGTAAGCATCTTCCATCAGGATATTGTCAGCGTGCAGGGCTGGTGTGATAAAGATTAGAATCAGAACGAATAGATGAGGCCTTTGTAGCATGTAGCAACCTGTTTTAGTGAATCATTAAGGTGACTATTTTCGCATCCCCTTGGCTTTTGAGGAATAGCTGTTTGTTCACGGGGTTGGCTGGATGGGTGTGAACTTATGGACAATTCGCATAGTATCTGGGCAGGCATCAGCTAAGTGCTTGATCTGTAGTTCAGATCTGGATCAGATGGGATGTGATAAACCAGGCAGTGCCAGAGCCGAGGACAAAGAAGCCCGCCAGGGAGGCAAGAGCTAGCATGCGATATTGTCTCACCATATCAAACTCCTCCTTGGTCGATATCAACAGTGGGCGGCGGGCTGTAACCGTGCTGCTCAATGTATGCAGGGGTTGTTGATCCTCCTGCATCTGCTCTCGGGTGACTTCCCGTTCTGCGCTGCGACGTACCGCTTCCCATTCATCGATATCGATTTGACCATCCAGGTTGCGGTCGAATCTTTTCAACAATGTGGCATGGTCGGCCTTCCATTGGCTAAGACGGTCTCGGATCATATCGTCACGCATTGCCTTGCGGTCCATTTCTCCAAGTGAGCTGAACAGGCCGATAGCATACAGCGGATCACCTGGGATAATGGTCTCTTCTGTATAACGGAAATCACCACTAAAGGTGGTACTGACCGAGACACGCTGACCGAAACGGTCGAGTATATTGTGCGTGGTTCCTGTGCCTCTGTCCGGACCGGCTGAGGGTGTGGCATTCGGTCCATACCAGATACTCTTTTCGCTGGGAGTGATGTTGGCACCCTCCGGATCGAGGATGCACTCACCCGTCGCATCTTGAATCAGAAACAGACTCACACTCTTATCCGAACGGACCGATCGCCACCCTTTATCGTTTCTCCGTTCGACTTTATATCGCCAGCAACAGCAGAGCATACCGCTAAGGGGTGCGATGATCGGCTCGCCACGCATCATCGCAGCCTCCCCAATCAACTCGACATAGCCTTGTGGAGCCGATCGGATGCGTGAGGTGGGGGTATCCTCGATCAGTCGTGCACGATGCAGATTACGAAACGCGAAATAGAGCGCAACCAGTGCCATCAGGGTCAGTACAGGGGTCCAGAACCAGAAGGCTTCATCACCCAAATTGGCGATATTCCGCAGCATGAGATTCAGTTGAACAGGGTGCCCATATCGACATCTGTTAATTCAGCTTCATCAAACTCCAATAAATCGGCAGGTTTAAAGCTGAAATACCTGGCCAGGATAAGGTCGGGAAACTGCTCGATGCGGACATTGTTAATGTTGACGCTGTCGTTGTAGAACTCGCGTCGGTCAGCGATGCTGTTCTCCAATCCGGTGATACGCGACTGAAGGTGGAGAAAGGTGTCGTTGGCCTTCAGATCCGGATAGTTTTCCTCCACCGCGAAGAGGTTACCGAGCCCCAGTCGTA
Source organism: Candidatus Thiodiazotropha sp. (ex Ustalcina ferruginea) (assembly GCA_025656375.1). Lineage (GTDB taxonomy): Bacteria > Pseudomonadota > Gammaproteobacteria > Chromatiales > Chromatiaceae > Thiodiazotropha. The sequence continues at coordinate 2,499 of JAHXHU010000148.1, forward strand.
GCTGACTTTTAGCCGCCCCGACTGCCCCGACATCACCTTGGCGCATAGCATTATTGACGGCAGCTCGAGCCAGCATCACCTTCTCCAGGGTCTCCTGCTCAAATTTCATATACTGCTTACAGGTCTCGATCAGCTTGGGTAACTCGTCATGGCGCTGTTTTAGCAACACATCGATATTCGACCACGCCTTGGTAACATCGTATTTCAGTCGCACCAGGTTGTTGTAAATCAGTACCGCATAGATCAGGATAGCAACAGCTGTTCCTATCAGGACAAAGATAACAATTTCCATTAATCAGATTCCTCCACTTATCATGCCGAACCTTCGTCGTTTTGAATCACATCATCCACAAATTGCCGAAGATACCTGGATCGATGATACAGCCGTTGTGATCGGTGATGTCAGTATTGCATCACAGGCCTCGGTCTGGCCAATGTGCGTCATTCGTGGCGATGTACATCGGATTCGTATCGGTGCCCGAACCAATATCCAGGATGGTTCAGTGTTACATGTATCCCATGACAGCTACTATCTGCCTGGCGGTCGTCCACTCATCATTGGTGAGGATGTTACCGTTGGCCACAGGGTGCTGTTACACGGTTGTGATATTGCCGATAGTTGCTTTATCGGCATGGGGTCGACCATTCTTGATGGTGCAGTACTGGAACCCAGGACTATGCTGGGTGCCGGTTCCCTGGTGCCCCAGGGGCGTACACTTCAAGGCGGCTATCTTTGGCTGGGCCAACCAGCTCGTCGGGTACGTGCCCTGAGTGATCAGGAGCTGGAGATTATTGGCTATACGGCCAAGCACTATGTGCAGTTGACAAAGCGTCACAAGCTGGAAGGCTGAGAGTAAAGGGGGGTAGCCCTGCCGCACCATGAGTGGACCTGTTATTTGCCTCGCAACATGGCGATAACCGGCGATGTCTCAGGCAGGATATCCCGCCACAACCTAAATGACTCTGCAGCCTGCTCAACCAACATACCAAGACCATCCAGAGAGCGTGCTGCCTGATGTGCTTTTCCCCAGGCCTGGAATGCGGTGACTTGATGACTGTAGAGCATGTCATAACACCAACAACCTCTAGCGAGTATCGCATCGGGAATCGCTGGTACCTCACCCTCAAGCCCGGCGGCGGTGCCGTTAATGATCAGGTCGAACTGCATTCCCTCCAGTTCATCCAGGCCACAACCCGCCAACTGGCCATAGGAGGCGAGTCCATTTGCCATTGAATAGGCTTTGCTTGCGGTTCGGTTGGCGATGACGATCCGTTTCGGTTTTTGTTCCAGTAGCGGGCGCATCACACCGCGTACTGCGCCACCTGCTCCTAGCATCAGGATACGCGTGCCTTGAAGACGAAAGCCCTGGTTAACCGTAAGATCCCTGACCAGTCCGACACCGTCAGTATTGTCCCCGCGAAGTTGGTTGTTATCCAGACGAATCAAGGTATTCACAGCCCCTGCGGTATGCGCCCTCGGACTCAGTTCATCCGCCAGGCGCCATGCCTGCTGTTTGAATGGGACAGTGACATTGAGACCCTGACCGCCCTCCGCTAGAAAGCGTCGTACATCACCGACAAAATCATCGATGCTCCCGAGCAGACGGCTATATTCAATCGATTCTCCTGTCTGTTGAGCAAATGCCGCGTGGATCTCAGGTGATTTGCTGTGCTCAATGGGATTCCCAATGACGGCGTATTTATCCATTTTCTGATAAAACCTATTACTGAAAGTTGTTAAATTTGAGTGTGCCTTTCAGCTTACGGCGCTAGCTTAAACTGTTCTCAAAACTCAGGCTATTTTAGCCACTCCGCTGCCTGTTTTGCGTAATAGGTCAGTATGCCGTCACTACCTGCACGTTTGATACAGAGCAGGGATTCCATTACGACTGCTTTTTCATCCAGCCAGCCGTTTTGTGTGGCAGCCTTGAGCATGGCGTACTCACCACTCACCTGATAGGCGAAGGTGGGTACTTGAAAAGTCTCCTTTACCCGGCGAACTATATCGAGATAGGGCATGCCGGGCTTGACCATCACCATGTCTGCACCTTCTTGCAGATCGAGCGCCACCTCATGCAGGGCCTCACTGCTGTTGGCAGGGTCCATCTGATAGCTGTATTTGTTGCCACCACCGAGGTTGGCAGCAGAACCTACTGCATCACGGAAGGGCCCATAGAAACTGGAAGCGTATTTTGCAGCATAGGAGAGAATGCGTGTGTGGATATGGCCGTTGTTTTCCAGCACTTCACGAATAGCGCCGATGCGCCCATCCATCATGTCAGAGGGGGCGACAATGTCAGCACCGGCATTGGCATGGGAAAGGGCTTGTTTGACCAGCACTGCCTTGGTTTCATCGTTCAGCACATAACCTGTCGTGTCGATCAGTCCATCCTGACCATGGGTGGTAAAGGGGTCGAGGGCAACATCGGTGATGATGCCGAGATTCGGCACTGCATGTTTCAGTGCACCTACCGCGCGCTGTGCCAGACCATCAGGATTGTAGGCCTCTTTGGCGTCTTCGCTTTTGGCGGATGGGGGGGGGACCGGGAACAGCGCCATCGCGGGGATTCCCAAGTCATCTATTAGCTTCGCTTCCTCGACCAGCAGGTCGATACTCAACCTTTCAACACCTGGCATGGAGGGCACAGCCTCACGTTCATCCTGACCCTCTAAAACGAATACGGGATAGATGAAATCAGCAGGTGTGAGCTGTGTTTCACGCATCAGGTGACGTGAGAAGTCGTCCCGGCGCATGCGCCGCATACGAGTGGCGGGAAAAGGTGATCGGTTATTA
>JAHXHU010000123.1 GCA_025656375.1 Candidatus Thiodiazotropha sp. (ex Ustalcina ferruginea)
CACCAGCATCTCAACCCATTTCATAGATAACCAAATGATCGCCCGCTAATTCAATATCCACCGCTATTTGAAACAGCCCTCATCGCTGATTCAATGAATGAAATAGCATCATGAAAAACGCACAACTGCCCGTAGGGTGCGGCCCTGCCGCACCAACCCCCACCAAAACCCAATCACCCTGCCCTCCAACCAGCCTACTCCCACAGGCAATGACCCCCTCAAATATTCGACTCCACCTCACTCTTTTTCGACCTCAGGGGATCTTTTCAGCGGCTAGCGAGACGATTTCGGAAACCGGCGGGACTTTTTTTGAAACCCGCCGCTCTTTTATTCGGGAGTGTAAAAAAACCTGTGTAAATGGCAATCTGTCAACCTAGAGAAAGGACAGAACCATGCCATTAGATGACCAATTGATTGATCAGTTGCTGGAAGGCTGCACGACACCGGAGGAGATTCTGGGTGAGAGCGGCTTGCTCAAACGGCTGACACAAAAGATCGCCGAGCGTGCCCTCGAAGCGGAGATGGATCATCACCTGGGTTACCCCAAGCATGATCCGATCGGCAACAACAGCGGCAACTCCCGTAACGGCAACAGTAGCAAGACGGTTCGCAGCGAGCATGGCGACCTAGACCTGTAGGTGCCGAGAGACCGCAACAGTACCTTTGAGCCGAAGCTGGTCAAAAAGGGTGAGAGACAGCTCGGGGGGTTCGACGATCGTATTGTCTCCATCTATGCCAAGGGGATGAGTACCCGGGATATCCAGAGCCATTTTCTGGAAGTCTATGGCGTCGAAGTCTCGGCCACCTTCATCTCGCAAGTGACCCAGGCGGTGCTGGAGGAGGTCAGCACCTGGCAGCAGCGGCCGTTGGAGGCGCTCTATCCGATTATCTATCTGGACGCCCTGGTGGTGCGCAGTCGCGCTGGGGGCACGGTGCAGAACCGAGCGGTCTATCTGGCACTGGGTATCAACTGTGATGGCGAGAAGGAGCTGTTAGGGCTCTGGATGGAACGACACGAAGGGGCCAAGTTTTGGCTGTCGGTATTAAACGAACTGAAAAACCGGGGCGTGCAGGACATCTTCATCGCCTGCGTCGATGGGCTGCAGGGCTTTCCCGAGGCGATTGAAGCGGTCTACCCGCACACCCGGGTACAGCGGTGCATTGTGCATCAGGTCCGCCACTCGCTGCGCTATGTGAGCCTGAAACAGCGCCCGGCGGTGGCGGCCGACCTCAAGCGTATCTATACCGCACCCACTGTACAGGCAGGCGAGCAGGCCTTGGCGGCATTTGCCAAAAAGTGGGACAGTCAGCATCCTTCGATCAGCCGTGCCTGGCAACACAACTGGGCGTACCTGAGTACCTTCTACGACTATCCGCCAGAGATACGCAAGATCATCTATACGACCAATGCGATCGAATCTCTCAACGCCTCTCTGCGCAAGGTGACCAAGAGACGTCGTTCATTCCCAACCGATGAGGCCGCGATCAAAGTGTTGTACTTGGCGATACTTCAGTTGTCGAAGAAGTGGTATCGCCCCATTGCCAACTGGAAGCAGGCGATGAGTCAGTTCATTATTATGTATGGGGACAGGGTCCTCGCTTCATGAAGGGCCGTTTACACAGGAAATTTTACATACCCTTTTAATCCCGCGCGCGGGCAAATTAGACTCGCCATTGACTGATTTTTAGTCAACGGCGAGGTACGAGTCTCTCGCCAGACTCACCTTTTTACCCGACAGTTTCAAAAAAAGCCTGGCGAGTTTCAAAAAAGAACCCGCGATGTTCCGAAATCATCCCACGGGGTTCAAAAATCATCCCGCCAGATTCATTCGGAACCCCTCCAATCGCCCTTTTCAACAGACGATGCTCACTCAGGGCTCAATCGTGCTCCCTTTTTCACTTATATAGCTGCGGGGTGCACCTCCGGTGACTATCTAGCCAAGCTGTACGCCTATCGGACTCCAATCCTTATCCTTCGTCATCACAAACAGGCAACGACCATCACTCATATCGGCCCATAGCTTACCCACCAAGCGGTCCATTTTTACCTTAGGCGTATCCCACTTGTCCGCACCTTTGTATTCCACGATCAGCGTTCGGCCATCGGGTAGTCGACAGATGAAATCAGGATAGAACTTGCCATCGGCTTTTTGCAGTGAAAACGAAGAACCCTCACGGCGCACAAGATTGCGTACCCAGAATTTTATCTTCCCCAGCTCCGCCTGTTGATCGAGCCAGACCGCACATGCGAACTCTTCACCGGAGTCGAAATCACCGATACGGCTGTAGTAATGGCGGCGGAAGTCGTAGGGACCGTACTCGCCGTCATAATCGCGGGTTGGCGCATAGGCATAGGGGTTGAAGGTAAAGACATAGTCCTCACTGACCGAAATGCGCTGGTCGGCATCCTCACCAAACAGACTCTCCTGGTAGGCTTGTGCTGCCGCCCCTTTACGTAGGTCATTAATGCGCCGCTCTAGCAGGTTTCGCACCTCGAACTTGCGTTGGTTCAGCTTTGCCAGATCCATACCGTCACGCGTCAACACATTGTTTACCCAGGCAGCGACAAAGGCACGTTTGCTTTCGTGGGTCAGGCTTGGATCATGGAGGTTTTTACAGAACCAGGTGGCAAGTTTCACCTCGTCCCAATGCTCCGGTGTGTATGCCAACCCCAAATCCCGTTGTAAATTCTTGAGGAACTGGACCTTCATCTGACCATCCGTATTGTCGATATCCAGCTCGCCGCCGCTTGCCACTTTCCCGAGCCAATCTAATTTGGATAGCTCCTCATGGGTCGGGTGGGCGTCGTAAACCGAAAGATCCCAGGGATACTCCAGTTGCTCAGGGTCTTCAAACAACTCCAGTTCATCCTGCACATAGAGCGCAATCTGCGGCACCTCGAACGGAACACCCAGTTCGGCGGGGGTCTGAAAGAACTCCACCGCCTTGCGGCTTTTGTCCGCCGCGGTTTCTATTGCGGTCACTGTTTCCGCGGCGGTCACTACGCTTTTGATCTCCTCGGTCTCTTCTTTGCTCAAAGGCTCTTTGATCGTCAGGGTATTGCTCTTTTTGTCCCACGCCAGCTTGTCGCGGGTCGCCTTGGGGATCTTTTTCAGCGCAGGTGTCTCGGGCAACATTACCACCACTGGTTGCACCACAACGCGGCGGGCAGGGTTGGCGTAGTCGAGGTAGCTCTGATCCGGTTTGTCTGGGGTAACGAACGTTGACGCCTCGCGGCGGTTGAAGCCTGCACCCTGCACCAGGCGGTCGCGTAGCCCCTCGGCAGTGGCGTTGAAGTCGCGGGAGACCACAAAGGCATAAGAGCGGTTGAGCGCCTCGTTGGCACGGTATTTTGCATTTGGCTGACGTAAGATCCGCCCCAGCAACTGCTCCACCGCTGTGGATGAACGGACATCCGCCATGCTCACCAGGATATAGGCGAAGGGGCAGTCCCAGCCCTCGGCCAGTGCCTGCTGGGTGATGACGAAGTTGACCGGGCACGCCTCGGAGAGGATACCGCTTTCGTATGCCGCATTGATCTTCTCCAGGCCTTTCTCTTCACCTGTGGCGACCACGATCTCCTCTTCAGGGATGCGATGGTTGGTGATCAACTCCTGCCGTACCCGATCCACGTCCAGGGTCTCCTTGGTTTTACTGCGCGCCTGGGCCTGGATCAGAACAATAGGCCGCAGATAGGCCGCCCCCTGGTGCTGTTCGCCCTCAGCAATGGTGCGTAGCTCTTCGCGGCGGGCGATGGCATCGGCCAGACACTGCTGCCAGTCGGGTTCCGTTTCCAGGCGGATCGGCAGCTTGATCATCTGCTCGCCCTTTAGTTCCGCAGCATAGACGCTGTGCAATACGTTACTGGGGTTTTTTTCGGTATCGGGCGTGGCGGTCAGTTCCATGATGCCGCTGGGGTTGAAGCGGCTGAGGGTTTCGAAAGAAAGTTCGGTGCGACTGTTGTGAGCCTCGTCCACGATTACGAAGGGACGGCGCAGACGCAACACATTGGCGAGCGAATAAGGAATAACTCCATCCTCCTGCTCTAGGTGTGCGCGCTGTTCGGTGTGCAGGGTATCGAAGTGGTGCATCAGCGCCCCGCTCGACTCGTACACCTTGCGGATTTCGGTGTTATCCACCTGGAAGGCCTGTCGAGTGGTGACGATGACAGTAGTTGAAGTGTCCAGCGTAGCGCGTGTGACGCTCTTAGCTTCGTCCAGATCGAGTACCGTGACCGGCCCCACTTCTCGCAAAGCCTCATGGTAGGGGTGAAAGCGATCCTTCAATGCCTTCAGAGTCTGTTCGCGGATAGCATTGGAAGGCACCAGCCAGAGGATGATACTGTGTTCCACGCACATAAGATGGGTGTTGATCTGACTGACCGACTTCGCTGCCAGCCAGGTCTTGCCGCCACCCGTGGGCACTCGGAGACAGAAGTAGGGCATATCCTCAGGGAAGCCCTCAATGGGATTATAGGCGCTGCCCTGGTTCCACAGCGCTTTAGTGGTTTTGTAGAAAGCGACATTGGCATCCTGTTCTTCGCGGCAAACTCGAAAATAGTGCTCCACGCTCTCCAGCACGGCGCTTTGATAGTTCTTGGGAGTAAAGGCGGCCATGCTTACACCTCCAGCGCGTAGGGGGTCTGTTTGAACTGAACGCCCAGTTTGTCGAGGCGTGACTGACCCAAACGACAGGCGGCAGCGTAGATCACCCTGGGGCCGTCATATTCGGGCAGGAGATTCAGGATCGGCGTGGTGAGCACATTACCGCCGTTGACCGATTTATCCTTTAGAATACCGTTATAAAGTAGATAAACGGCGCGGCCCTGAATTACACCCAAGAGTGGTGAATCCGTTTTGCCAGGAAAACCCGTACCTGTTTCAGCGAACCAAACGAATTCAGCAAGCAGCGCAAAGGTGACATCCTCGCTGATCTTTCCATCAGGAGTGAACAGCGGTTCACTGCTGAGACGGCAGAATTGAAAGCCACCGCCCAAGCCGTCGATCTTTTGATCCTTTGCATTGGTATACCCCTTAGCAACACGTCGTACCCGCTTTGTGGTGACATTCTCGGCGATATCAGGCAGCATCTCCACCATAATGAACTTACGATTGCCACCGTCTTCGGCGTTCTGTTTTAGCACGGCGTGTCCCGTTGTACCGGAGCCTGCAAATGAGTCTAAAACAATGCATTGCTTATCGTATCTAGTGTAGTGTCCTAAACATATTATCCATTTTGCAATACAACCTTGGCTCGCCCCACTTTTTCCAGTATCTGATCAACGCTTTTAG
>JAHXHU010000250.1 GCA_025656375.1 Candidatus Thiodiazotropha sp. (ex Ustalcina ferruginea)
TGGCGCAAGGCACGGCGGGTCTACAGTCTCGCCTCACGGCTGCCGGGGACTAACCGCCTCGGCTTTCAGCCTTCCATGGCGCTCAGCGGAGGGGGGTAAACCACTCGTTGATTCGAGAATTGAGGTGGCACGTGCCATCGATGGCATACATATCTGTATAGAGACACTGCGCAGTGAAGCGGGTGATGAAATTCCGATGGGGGCGAATGCCGCCTCACAAGGTCGTCTCGCCTTTACCCACCGGGAACCGATTGGTGTGGTGGTGGCTGTGAGTGCTTTCAACCATCCACTTAACTTGATTGTGCATCAGGTCGCACCTGCGGTAGCAACTGGCTGCCCTGTCATCATCAAACCGGCAGAGGATACCCCTCTCTCCTGTATGCGTTTTATTCAGATTCTCAGAGAGGCCGGGTTACCCTCGGGTTGGGCGCAAGCACTGATGACCGATAATCATGAGGTGGCGGGACAGCTGGTATCTGATCCCCGTGTCGATTTCTTCAGTTTCATTGGTAGTGCCAAGGTGGGCTGGTGGTTGCGATCCCAGCTTGCACCAGGAACGCGTTGCGCCCTTGAGCATGGTGGGGTGCTCCAGTGATTGTTGAAGCTGATGCCGATCTGAGCGATGCGCTGCCGCTGTTGGCAAAAGGTGCTTTCTACCATGCTGGCCAGGTCTGCGTATCAGTGCAGCGGGTGTTCGCAGATCAGGCAATTGCCCGGCAGGTAGCCGATGGTCTGGCCGTTGAGGGGAGGAAGATGAAGGTTGGAGATCCGACACGGGAGGAGACCGGAACCGGACCCTTGATCCGGCCTCGCGAAGTGGATCGTATTCATGAGTGGGTCACTGAGGCAGTGGCTCAAGGTGCTGAGTTGATCTGTGGTGGTGAACCGATATCAGAGACCTGCTATCCAGCCACGGTACTCTACAATCCACCTGCCGATGCCAGAGTGAGTACCCAGGAGGTCTTTGGCCCGATTGTGTGCGTCTACGGTTATGACTATATGGACCAGGCCATTGATCAGGCGAATGCTTTGCCATACGCCTTTCAGGCCGCAGTCTTTACCAACAATCTACAGCGTACTCTACGTGGTTTCAGGCGGTTGAACGCCTCGGCAGTCATGATAAACGACTTCACTGCATTCCGTGTCGACTGGATGCCCTTTGCAGGATTACGTCAGTCGGGGATAGGGGGCGGTGGCATACCCCATACCATGCGCGAAATGCAGGTGGAGAAGATGGTTGTTATTCGGTCAAAGGAACTTTGATCAATTATGAATTTTGAGTCGTGAATTTTGAATTGAATAGAACGCGCTGTGTATATCTTTTTCAATCATTCAAACAATAGAGATTTGAGTGTGATTTGTAGAGTGCCGCCCTGCCGCACCCTTGTCTTTCATCAATTAAAACCTGAGTGAAGTGAACTCAGTAATTCATAATTAAACCCTACTCCTTTCCTACCACCCGACAGACAAGCCTACCTTGAAAGAGTCTGGCGTTGACTGTATCCCCTGTCTTCACCTCATTGCTTGTGCGTATGATGCTACCGTCTTTATCCTGGCTGACGATAGCGTAGCCCCTGCCCAGCGTGTTGAGCGGGCTGAGATTGTGTAGGTCTCGAGCTAGCTGGGTCAATTTAGTCTGCTCGTCTTTAAGACGTTGCTGTACGGCGCGTTGTAGCCGCTCATTATATTGGCGAAAGGTCTGTTGTTGGTTCTCTACCCGTTGTTGTGGTGATAGCCGGTTCAGCCGAGAGGTGAGCTTATCGAGTTTGTGTTGCCGTGTTAAAAGATAGACATGCTGTGCCTTTTTGAGACGTTGGGTCAGTTCATCGAATCGCTGGGCACGCTGTTGTAATCGTTGATTGGGGTGTTGTCGCAGTAAGCGGCTTTTTAGGGTGCCAAGTTTGTCCCGTAGGAGATGAAGATGTTGTGACTGGCGAATGGTGAGTCGTTGCTGCAGTTGCTGCAATTGTTTCAACCACACTGTCTGATCCGGGGATGCCAACTCTGCGGCAGCCGATGGAGTGGGCGCGCGTTGGTCGGCAACAAAGTCGGCGATGGTGAAGTCGGCTTCATGTCCGATGCCGGTAACCACCGGTATTTGTGAGTCATGGATTTGCCGGGCCAGTCCCTCTTCATTGAACGCTTGCAGATCTTCCAGTGAACCGCCTCCTCGACTCAGGATCAACAGATCGCACTCGTTACGCTGATTGGCTACCTGCAACATCTGGGTAATCTGCTGTGCAGCACTCTCTCCCTGAACTTGTACCGGATAAATAATCACCGATAATGCAGGGAAGCGCCGCCCTAGTACTGTTAACAGATCGCGTATTGCAGCGCCGGTTGGTGAAGTAATAATACCGAGCTGCTGTGGTATTGCCGGTAGCGGTTTTTTTCTATCTGCATCGAACAGACCCTCTGCCGCGAGTTTTTGCTTGAGCTGCTCAAAGGCGAGTCTTAAGGCACCTTCACCGGCCGGCTCCATATGTTCTGCAATCAACTGAAACTCGCCACGGGCCTCATACAGACTGACCTTTGCGCGAAGCATCACTTGCTGTCCATTTTCTGGACGGAAACGCAGTTGTTGCCGTTTCATGCGAAACATGGCGCAACGTACCTGGGCGATTTCATCCTTGAGACTGAAATAGATATGACCGGAGGCGGGTTGAGCCAGGTTGGAAATTTCACCACTGACCCAGATAAGAGGGAAACTTCCTTCCAATATCGAGCGGGTCTCCCGTACCAGTCGAGAAACCGAATAGATATCTTTCTGTGTGAATTCAGTGTGGGTTGTGTTCAAGCGAATTGTTTCTTCAACAAGGACTCAAATTGGTCAGCCGGTAGTGGGTGGTTGAAGTAGTAACCTTGGAACATCTTACAGCCTTTGTCACGTAGAAATTGCAGTTGTGCTTCAGTCTCCACACCAATCGCGATCACCTCGATCTCCATCAGATGAGCCATGGTGATGATCGTTTGTACCAATTGTGCATCTTTGGGATCACTTTCGATATCCCGCACGAAGCTGCGATCTATCTTCAACTCATCCATGGGTAGCCGTCTCAAATAGGCAATAGAGGCATAGCCGACACCGAAACTGTCGATACAGAATCGTACACCGAGTCTTTTCAATGCGAGGATCTTCTCTTTCGCCTCCTCAAGGTTGTCAGCCAGGGTGTTTTCATGGATCTCCAGGGTTAGCCTGTTTGGATTGACTGAGGTCTCCTGCAGTATGCGTTTTACCTGATAAGCAAAACCGACCTGGTGGAAGTGTACAGAGCTGATATTGATGGCAATTCGTTGCAGGTTGGTGGATTCATTCATCCACGTCTTACTCTGGGCCAAGGCCTGTTTGAGTACCCACTCACTGATCTGGAGAATCTGTCCAGATTCCTCTGCCGCAGGAATAATGGTGTTTGGTTCTATCATGCCCTGCTCTGGATGAGACCAGCGCAGCAATGCTTCAGCACAGAGCAGATGCCCTTCAATATTGACCTGGGGTTGGAAATAGAGGGCCAGTTGGTTGTTTCTGATAGCAAGCCGAAGATCATTTTGTAGGCGTAATTGCGCCTCAGCCGCTTGTTCCATACCGGGGAGAAAGAAACGAATGGTGTTACGTCCAGCATCCTTGGCGCGATACATCGCAGTATCGGCAAATTTAAGGATGTCATCAGCATTTTCATCGTTCATCGGGAAGATCACGATACCGATGCTGGGGGTAATGTGCAGCATATTGCTACTGATGGTGTAGGGTTGTGAAAGGGTCTTCAGGATCTTATGCGCACCTTGTTGTGCTTGTTGTGCAGCCAGTTGGGGGTCACCGCTCAGTTCCGAGAACAGAACAACAAATTCATCACCACCCAGGCGTGAGGCCGTGTCTTCATTGCGGATCTGTTTGGTCAATCTGTTTGCCACCTCCTTTAAAAGCAAATCACCGATATTGTGACCAAGGGAATCGTTAATGATCTTGAAGTGGTCCAGGTCCATGAATAACACTATGGCGTTGGCAGCGTGCCAGGGCCTGACTTAAGCGATCGATCAATAGGCGCCGGTTAGGCAGTTCTGTGAGGGCATCGAAGGTGGCCTGATGTTCCAGCTTTACCATCGCGCGCAATCGTTCGATTTCGGCGCTGACCCGAGCGGCGATTATATCCATCACATCTACCCACTCAGGATCCATTAATAGCGGTTTACTTGAGGTAACCGAGACGATGCCTATGACCTTCCCCGAAAGATCGCGGATTGGCGAACCGGCATAGCCCTGGGCATTCAGTAATACGAGATCTTCATCACTCGGAAACAGGTCCTGCACCCCTTGTGGATAGAGTTGTGCCCCTTCACGCAATACTATTTTGCAAGGTGTGCCTTCAAGTGGGTACTGAAAATCCACAATGTCCTTGCCGTTGACGATCATCGCAAGCGCCTTGATTTGGTTATTGTCGACCAATTCACCGATGTTGGCCCCATCGGCATCGAACCAGCGGCAGAGTTCTCTTGCTACATGTTTAAAGAAGTCTCCATCTGTGATTCCCACCATGCTACGCATCAAGGTGTGCAGCGTTTCGGATGCACGTTTACGATCGGTAATCTCCTGATGTGTACCACAAGCACGGGTTGGGTGGTTTGTATGAGGTCCATGCTCAACGGTGCCACCGGAACCTTCGATCCAGATCCAGCGACCGTCACTATGCCGCATGCGAAATTCCACTTTGTAAGGCTTACTCTCTTCGATATGTTGTTCAACGATGGGCAGAATACGCTCTTTGTCCACAGGGTGAAGACGACCACGCCAGTCATCAATATGGTTTTTCAAGTCGCTACGTTTGAGTCCCAGCATCTCCATCCAGCGATTATTGACGGTCAACTCGCTGGTGGTCAGATTCCAGTCCCAGAAACCCAGCGAGGCCCCCTTGATCACCAATGAGAGCTGTCTTTCTGTCTCCCGTTGATGGCTGACGTCCAGCATTGAGACGGGAATATGGCATGCACCCTGCAAATTATCGGAAAGAGGAAATGAGATGATCACCTGGACCCGGCGACCGTCGGCAGCGAACATGGATACTTCCGCAGTAAAGGTTTGCTGTTTATCGCTGGAAGCGACCAGAAACTCTTTAAAGGCCGATAATATATCGCGTGTGATGCTTTTTGGAACCCACTTTTGCAGTTCGAGCAGGTTGTTGACTGCAAACAGTCGCTACCAACCCTGGAGAGCGAAGCGAAGGTTGGTAGACCCCGGCAGGCGTAGGGCCCGGGCAGGTATCCGCTGTCGCGTAGCGGCTTA
>JAHXHU010000239.1 GCA_025656375.1 Candidatus Thiodiazotropha sp. (ex Ustalcina ferruginea)
GGCCGGGGCACAAATAGGTTGTCAAAGATCGAGTGTCTTTTATGCCTGGGACGCATAAATGACATCACGAGATCGAAGACTCACTTAACTTTCGTCACCCCTGATACCCGACTCGATCGCCTGGTTCCGGCCAGCCATGAATTCGTCGTTCAGGCCAAATCATTCCTGGCCGATGATACCTTCGCCGGGGGCAGCTACGTCCGGGTCGCGGTGTCGCGCCAAGCGGGCACGATCTTCAACTACGACTACCTGAAGACCCTGCAGGAAATCAGTGACGAATTGTCGCTGATGGACGGCGTCGACACGGGCGGGCTGATATCGCTGTGGACGCCGAATATGAGCTGGTTTTCAATCACGCCGGAGGGATATGAGAGCGGCAAGGTGATCGAAACCCGGTTTTTTGCCGATACCGAGGCATCGATGCAACAGATCAGGACCAACGTCCTGCGCGCCGGTATCGTTGGCAGTTATGTTGCCAATAATTTCCAGGCCAGCATGATAGATTTTTAGTTGCTGCCGATCAGCCCCAAGACCCGTGAAGCGGTTAATATCCAGGGCTTTTCTCATCGCCTCGAGCAGGTGCGCAAAAAATACGAAAGCGATGATCTGAAAATCCATATTATCGGCGATTCGAAGAAGGTGGCCGACCTGATCGACGGCTTTGGCCAGATCGTGGTCTTTTTCATGATCGCACTCGCAATCACCGCTGTTTTGCTGTTTAACTACTCGCGTTGTTATAAGGCAACTGCGGTCCCGCTGCTCTGTTCGGTGATTGCGGTTATCTGGCAGCTGGGCATCCTCAACCTGATCGGTTATGGTGTAGGGGTGTTCTCGGTGCTGGTGCCCTTCCTGGTGTTCGCCATCGCCATCAGCCATGGCGTACAGGTGATCAACGCGGTAGCCCATGAAACGGCCAAGGGCGAATCCCGCCTCGACGCCGCCCGCATTGCCTTTCATCATCTGCATCGGCCTGGCCTGGTGGCGCTGATCTCGGATGGCATCGGTTTCGCGATGCTGTTGGTGATCGATATCGGCGCCATACAGGATCTGGCGATGGTGGCGAGTATCGGGGTGGCGCTGGTGATCTTCACCAACCTGGTGCTGTTACCGGTAGTGATGTCCTATGTCGGTGTCACCCGCAGCTGTGTCGAACACGCCCAGACCAAGCTGGACCGAAAATCTCGGCTGTGGGAGGAGATCGCTCGCTTTATCGAACCGGATCGGGCACGTATTGCCCTGGCGCTGGGTATACTGCTGGCCATCGGGGGCTTCTATACCGGACTCGATCTGAAGATCGGCGATCTGGACAGGGGCGCACCGGAGTTACGCGCCGATTCGCGCTATAACAGGGACAACGTCTATATCATCGACAATTTCACCACCAGTACCGACCTGATGACTATCTTTGTCGGTACCCAGCCGGGTCACTGCGGGGACTACAAAGTGATTGACCTGATCGATCTGTTGGGCTGGGAACTGGCCAATACCCCGGGTGTACAGTAGGTCTCTTCTCCTGCGGAAACGGCCAAGCTCAATCGCTATCTGGGGAACGAAGGGAATTTTAAATTGATGTCGTTACCCCGTGACGAGCGCACCCTGGAGCGGGCTTTATCTTTGGTTGGCGGCTATGTCACCAATGCCTCCTCCGAGGATTGCGACCAGAAAAGGATCGAGCTGGAACTGGCGGATCACCGACAGGAAACCCTGGTGACCGTCGTCGACACCGTTCTCCGTTTTGCTGCCGCTAATGATGACCAGGATGTATGGTTTCTCCTCGGTGACGGCAACGCCTCCTATGAGGCGGCCACCAACGAGGTGATCGAGCGCGCCCAGTATGAAATCCTGGCCTATGTCTACGCGGTGGTGGCCCTCATGGTGCTGTTGATGTTCCGTTCGCTGAAGGCGGTTGTCTGCATCATAGTGCCACTGGCGCTCACCTCCATCCTGGCGCAGGGGCTGATGGCGGTACTGGATATCGGCGTCAAGGTGGCGACGCTGCCGGTTATCGCATTGGGGGTCGGTATCGGTGTCGACTACGGTATCTACATCTATAGCCGTCTCAACTCTTACTTGTCATTGGGCCATTCGCTGTCGGCCGCCTATCTGGAGACCCTGAAGACCACCGGCAAGGCGGTATCATTCACTGGTATTACATTGGCTGTGGGCGTGGCCACCTGGATCTTCTCCCCGATTAAATTTCAGGCGGACAGGGGCATCTTGCTGACGTTCATGTTCCTTTGGAACATGGTGGGCGCACTCTGTCTTTTGCCCGCTCTGTCTTTCCTGTTGCATAGAGAGAGCAGCTCTGTGATGGAGGCTGAAAAGCCACTTCGGGATTGAGTTCATACTTGACAAAACACCGCGACCGTCCAACGGCGGCCATGTGGGGCAGTGCCGGTGTTGGGATGACCTTTTCCCCGCTAGTGTAGCCAAGTAGATTGAGAGATATCCCCTAGAATCGACCGGCGATAGATCTTGACGTGAAGCGCAAGCGCTACACTGAAGAGTAGATCATTATGTTTCTCAAGGCCCACGAGCAGGGTGCCAGGCTGTCGAATTTGAGTCGACAGGAGATAGTTGGGCAACTACTGTCGATAATCGACACGAGACATCACATGCGAATGACAAGCGTCACCAAATAACTGAATGATAGTAAGATAGAACCGATTTTTCTGAAACTCCCACTCCGGATGCCACTGGATCGCTAAGGCGAACCCGTCGATATCATTTACACTGATTGCTTCGATTAGGCCGTCTGGTGCTCGCGCTTCTACAAACAGCCTGTCTCCAAGGTGATTTATGCCCTGGCAATGCAGTGAGTTGACTTGTTGTGGCTCAAGTCCAACCGACTTTTCTAGAATGCCTCCAGGCTCAATCGTAATTTCGTGTGATGGGCCATAGCGGATATCTTCTGAGAATTGATGATTATCCCTGTGATCGAGCATTTCAGGGAGTTCGTGTACGTTTTGACAGAGACTCCCTCCCATTGCTACGTTAAGTTCTTGGAATCCTCGACAGATACCCAGAACCGGCACCTTCTGCTCGATCGCTTTTTCGATCAACGGTAAAGTCAAAGCATCGCGTTCAGGATCGTGCAGCGTACCCGATGCGCTGTCCGGACCTTGATAATGGTGGGGTTCGATGTTGGAAAGACTGCCGGTCAATAGGATGCCATCAACTTTAGAAATGACCTGCTCTACATCATCAAGTATTCCTTCATCTGGGGGTAGCACCCATGGGATTCCCCTGGTGCCTTCGATGACTACCTCAATGTACTTTCGGTAGACAGCACAACTCGGCAGATCGTCGTTAGACTTGTTGTCACCGGTGATACAGATAATTGGTTTCATGTGATTGACTCATTATTCGTTGCGACGTAATGCGATTTTCACCGTCGGGGTAATATCTTGTTTAAAGTCAGTGGATCACTGATAGTTGATACGGTTCCGCAAAGACAGTTCTCTCTATTCAAAGGCTACAAACATTTACAGGCAGAAGCAGCCGGTTATAAAATAGGTCATATTACCTAATACTGTATCCGCCTTTTTCCGTGCTCGTCAAGTTGAATAGGTAGAAAAACCAAAACAGGCATCTGTCAGTGGTATGGTTGATTTTGAGATTGTCGAATAACTAGGACGTTAACCTGTTTTTTTGTAAACGCTCTGTATTTGGAGAGTGAATGTCTGGCAGGCATTATTAAAATTGACAAAGGATGGGGTGCCTGATAAAAAAGGTAATTTTACCTATTTATCAGGTTCTGATGTGGGCCGTAATCCTGCGGTTTTGGTCACAGGTCCATTCAAAATTCGAAGGAGTAAGTTGGAGCTTTTCGGTGACTGAGGCTCAACACCACTTCTTTGATCAACGGGGAGAAAAGCACATTTTAGGGCCATTCCTGAGCAATGTGTTGAAAGTTGAAAAGAGATAAATTCTAAGTAATAGGTATTCTTGGCCATGGCATCACGGCAGGCGATTATTCATGAATAAACGGAAATTGTATTCTTGGGGGGAAGCGGAAAAGAAATTATCCCGCAAGGGGCAGAAGCGAATCGAGGCGATCCTCGACACGGCAAGGCGAGTGTTAACCGAGAGTGGCCTAGGTGATTTCTCCATGAATAAGGTCGCAGCCAAATCCGGAATCAGCCTTGGCAACCTGCAATATTACTTTCCAAAAAAAAAGGATTTGCTGTATGCCTTACTAGACAGTTTATTGGCACCGGCGGCTGAACACATACAGGCCGCCATTTCGGAGCAAAGGGGTGCTGGCGAAGATAAGCAACTCCTGAAAGACATTCTTGAATACGCCTTCGACTCGAATAAGTCCGATCAGAACTGCGCGGTGGTATGGAATTCAACAGCGATGTCTCTTTATGATATGGAAGCCAGGGCAATGCTCAATGACTGGTATGTTCAATTTCGACAACTGGTTGTCCAGGCGGTCAGGCTCTATAACCCGAAACTGTCGAAAAAACGTATCGAGTCGGTAACGCTCTTCATAACGGCCACTATAGAGGGACATGCGATGGTTTGGCGGTATACCGTAAAAAATCATAATCAACTCAAAAGAACAAAAAAGGAATTTATCGGCCACATCCTGCAAGTTGTAGAAGGTTAAAAAGTTCTAAGGCATTGCTGGTAAGAGAATTTCTGAGCCTAAAGTGATCTATGAGTAGGCTACTGTTGTTCAGAACCTGGAATGTTCCTTTTTCATCCGTTTTTTGTCCTACCGTGGCGCGAGGGGTGTAACCTGGCCACGTAACTCGTGACAGCCCTCTACACGTGACGAGCGGAACCCTTGTGTTCGCGAGGCCAATAGCCCAGCAAATCTCGGTATTGAGCGGTTTTGCTTCCTTCAATCGTGTCAACAGGGGCATGCGGGATTGCCGTAGAATCCAGTGAGGGAGTGCTCCGGAGGATATGACTCTCCACATGGAAGTGCGGCTAACCATCAGATCTAATACGCCCGGGTTAGTACCCCTGAGTACCCCGGTGGTGTTTTCAGGTGAGTTGAAATGCCGATGCCGTCTCAAAATCGACTGCTAATCCGCTTGCTTGAATAAACGCATAAGAAAACTGTAAAAAAAGAGATGTGGCCAGAGTAATCCGGACTAATAATAGGTTGAATAACCCATTTCATTTCATTAGACTGACCACGCGCAAGTAAAGATTATGGATATTAGAGATCACTGCTGTCCCATAAATATTCATGAGAATAGCAGCCTGGATTGAAGTGGTGAAATATCGGGATCTGGTGGATCCCCGAATAACA
>JAHXHU010000163.1 GCA_025656375.1 Candidatus Thiodiazotropha sp. (ex Ustalcina ferruginea)
CCATCCAACTTGACCGCATAGACCCCCTGTAAAGGACTGACACGTCGGTGCAGATCAACATTCATGGTGGGAAAACCGATAGTCCGGCCACGCTTGTCACCATGAGCCACCCGCCCACAGATACGATAGGGACGACCCAGACATTGGGCAGCGCCATTTAGGTCACCTTGTGTAAGAAGCTCTCTGATTCGTGTGCTGCTGACCCGGCCGGCATCCAGCTTGTAGGTATTCATGTTCTCAACTTCGAAACCGTGTTGACTACCCATGCTTCGAAGCAGCTTAAAATCACCCTCGCGTCCACGACCAAAGCGGAAGTCATCACCCACTGATAGAAAAACCGCTCCCAATCCATCTACCAGCAGCTCCCTGACAAAGACCTCTGCAGGCATCGCCGCAAGACGCTTGTTGAACTCCAACACCACGACCCGCTCTACACCGGTCTCTTTGATCGCCTGCAGTTTTTCACGCAAACGGGTAAGACGGGCCGGAGCCGAGGCCGCCTGAAAAAATTCACGTGGCTGGGGCTCGAATGTGACGACCGTGGTCGGTATGTTCATTTCAGCCCCCTTCTCCATCAGGTGACGAAATACCGATTGGTGGCCCAAGTGTACACCATCGAAATTTCCGATAGTGGCCACACAGCCATGGTGGTCAGGTTTCAGATTATGTAGTCCACGAACCAGTTGCATAGATAAACCGCCCAAACTCGAGCGGTCAATTATAGGGCCTGTAAAAAAAACGGACATCCCTGAACTTGAAAATCTGCAAATCCTTTTATTGAAGGTCAACAAACACTCACAGCTGTGGCTTTGACATTACATGCCACAAAAAAACCCACCAAGACAGAAAAGCCTGTCCTGGCGGGCAACACGCACCCAGTCATCGGTTAACTATTTTGCATAACGATCATGATTAAAGACCATGTCTCCTCCCGGCGCACCCGTATGGCAGGCAACACATCCCTTGGCCATACCCTTGCCAACACGCCCAGCGAGACTGACGCCCTTAGGGTTTTTCAATACTGAGCCGTCAGGTGCGTATTTGATCCAGAACCAATCTTTGATATCGGCATCGAAGCCCTTCCGCTTATACATCACGGTGACTGCCTTCAGATATTTGTCAGGATCGTTGGCCACAGCAGTCTTGCTGACACCCTCACCTCCATAGTTACGTTTGATAATCAGGATATCGTCGTTATCACCCACCTTTAACCTGGTATCGATGGTGTCGAGAATCGCACCATGGGGATGCATACCTATATAAGGGGTGGACATGGTGGCGCCCTTACCGGCGAGACCGGCAGTGCTCATGCTGGCCCAAATATCGGCTGCATACGAGACATCCTCCTCACCACCAAACGGTGCTGCCAATGACGTTGCCGAAACCATCACCGAGGTCACCACCATTGCTGCCATTTTTTTCAATTTCATCATGCTCTCCTTACTTCTTTTCCGACTGTTCGAACCGGGTTGCGACGACTACCTTTGGACCACTAAAAGCACGAATAAAACCTAATACCTCACCATCCACTAACAGCGGCCGGGTGATGGGCTCGCCGGGTAAGCGGTACTCTTGTTGTAGCTCACCTCTATCACTGATCAACGCCCATACACGTCCACTTTCAAGCGCAGCCAGTAGAAGACCCCGTTGATGCCTTAAACCTGTCACCAGGGGCTCCGGTAGTTGGCGCTGCCATAAAATCTTGCCGCTATCCGCATCGATGGCACGCAGCCGTCGATCCAATCCGTTAAAGATCAGTTGTCCGTTTAGCACCATCGGTGTGGTCAGGATTGCAGGGTAAGTTTGTCGCCACAGGCGATTGCCCAAGCGATCAAATGAGATAACTTCACGATTGAAAGTGGTGACAATAATCTACCCATCGGCCAGCGCCACAGGACTGTAGACCATCTCCTGCCCAACAGAACTGGACCAGAGGAGATCACCGTTATTGCGGTCAATCGCCCATAGACGACCATCACTCCCGCCTGTAAATAGCAACTCACCTGACTGAGCAGGGGGATAGACCCAGCCTGGGAACCGCTGTTGCCATAGGGTGCTTCCGGTGCGACTGTCGATGGCTTCCAGGGAACCATCCCGACTGGCTAAATAAGCAATTTCACCCGCCGAGACGACAGGAAATCCGACCTGTTTTGAGGAGCGTTTCCAGAGAATATCGCCACTCTCCGAGGCGACAGCGTAGAGACCACGGCTGCCGGTCACCAAGAGACGGTCATCAATCACTACCGGTTCAAAAGTCTGCTGGTCTTGTAACTGATGCCAGCGCATAGCCAGAGTTTCTGGATCAAAAGCAAACAACCCGGAATCCGATACCACCCACTGTGAATATGATCGATCAGTGTCACGGGCTGCACCAATGGCTGAACAAGCTAGAAAACCTAACGAAATAGCCAGGGTTAAAAGGCGTACTACAGCCAGGGGCATATTCATCTCCATCACAATGATTAGCGGACACACGAAGCGCCTCATTACCCATTTATACGTGCGGGAGAAAGAGTTGGATTCAGGGGTTTTTTACAGAACGAAAATGGCTGGGTCGGGTACCCAGCAGAAGAAGAGTCAGGAAATAGAGCAGAATCGCCGATAGTATCAATCCGGCTAGTTGCCAGATACGGGCGATAGCGGAGAGTGCCAGCCATTCATTGATGTCCGCCGCACCCCACCACAACAAGGCACCCATCGCCAATGAGGCAAAGAGTATTCGGGTAAGCAGCACAGTCCAGCCGGCAGTAGGCATATAGATACCCCCTTTAATCAATGCCCGATAGAGCAGGTAGGCATTCAATCCGGATGAGAGTGTGGTTGCCAAGGCAAGACCGGCATGGGCCAGAGGGAATACCAATATGATATTCAGCATCATGTTTGTTGCCATAGCAATAATCCCGATCTTTACCGGTGTCTTGGTATCCTGGCGAGCATAAAAGCCTGGCGCCAGTATCTTGATCAACATAATCGCCATCAAACCCGGTGCATAGGCCATCAGACTCCTTGTCGCCATGGCTACATCGTTACTGTCGAAGGCATCTGAATAAAACAGTGTCGCCAGCATCGGCCCGGCGAGCAGGAACAGTCCCACTGCCGCCGGAATACCAAACATGATGTTCAATCGTAGCGCCCAATCCAGGGTTTGGGAGAAGGCTTCTGGGGACTTTTCCGCATGCCTCCTGGAGAGATTCGGTAGGATGACTGTACCCAGCGCCACCCCTAACACCCCTACAGGAAATTCCATCAGACGATCCGAATAGTAGAGCCAGGAGATACTGCCACTCACCAGAAAAGAGGCAATCAGCGTATCGAGCAGCAAGTTGATCTGACTGACAGAAACACCAAACAGGGCAGGAATCATCAAGCGCATGACCCGTACGACACCTGGGTCTTTGAATGCAACTTTCGGCCTTGGAAATAACCTCACCCGCCACAGAAAAGGTAGTTGAAACAGAAACTGCACAATACCCGCTATCAGTACCCCCCAGGCAAGCGCCACAACTGGTTTGTCCATCATTGGAGAGAGCCAAACAGCACAGGCGATCAGGGATAAATTCAGTAATACCGGTGTAAATGCAGGGACCCAGAAGCGATTGTAGGTATTGAGGATACTGCCCGCAAAGGCCGTCATGGTTATAAAGAATAGATAAGGAAAGGTCAGCGTGAGCATCTCTACTGTCAGCTCATACCTACCCTCACTCTCATTCCAGAAGCCTGGTGCGAATATCATCACCAGAATCGGCGCCGCAACAACTCCGACAATAGATACCAGTAGTACCACCAGCCCCAGTGAACCCGCCATATGGTCGGTGAAAATCTGTAAATCCTGTTTCGAGCGCCGGCTGCGGTACTCGGTAAGCACAGGCACAAACGCAACGGAGAAGGAACCTTCAGCAAACAGTCTGCGTAGAAAATTGGGGATCTTGAAGGCGACAAAGAAAGCATCGGTCGCGGCACTGGCACCAAATAGCCGGGCGAGCACAAGGTCCCGCACAAAACCCAGGATGCGTGAAAGCAGGGTATGACTGCCGACCGCTGTAAAGGCTCGAAAAAAAGAGGCCAGGGTAGAATCCTTTATATGTCTGAAGCGAATAGCCTGTCTGCAGGGCGACCATACCAGATAGAAGCAGACTGGATCAAAGATATTGACGTACTGTGGAATATTGGAGAGAATGTGCCCCCTTTGAAATAGTAGTTTCATCCAGGAGAGAACCTTGGCCAACTCAGCCCAAGCCCGAAAACGCGCACGTCAGGCCGACAAGCGACACAGCCGTAACCAAGCCCAGCGCAGTGAAATGCGTACCCATATCAAGAAGGTTATTAAGCAGATCGCAGCAGGTTCGAAAGATGACGCGACGGAAGCCTACAAACAGGCACTCCCGGCTATAGATGTTGCTGTCAGTAAAGGTCTGATCCACAAGAACAAGGCTGCACGTCATAAAAGCCGCCTGAACGTTCAGATCAAAGCCTTATAAGCAGAATACGTTCCCAATAAAAAAACCGGCCGATGGCCGGTTTTTTATTTCCAGCAGGCAGAACACTAAGCCAGCGAGTCATTGGCGCTGTTAGTTGCTCTCCTCTGACGCCCCATATAGATCAAACTCAACAGACCTGGGATGAGTTTATGCCGTACTGAACAACGACCATTTCCCATGTTTCCCACACAATGCCTCATTTCAACTGCTCCTTGAGTCCCTGTACCTTGGGATCCCTTGTTGAAATCCATACCTTAAAAAAACAGATTGCGAGTCTGTCATGTGGGATCGTAATAGACAGAGTGCGAATAACCTGATTCTGCGACAAGGAACACACTTCTGATTTTTTACAGAGCGAAACTTAGCAAGTATAGGGCGATGAAGACCCATGATTGGTACCATCCTTGACTACCCATTTCTCAGCGATAACTCACCACACTACAACAGATCTAGAATATCCCTGTGGATAATCCCAATTCCATCGATATGGCCAAGATTTATATCGATACGGCTACAGACTGCTCAATAATTCCATCGGGTTAGGAATTGTATTTGATATGGATGTTAAAAAGGAGAGGCCTAATGCGTAACAGGTATCTAGTCATTCTGACTCTTTGCGCAACCCTGTTAGGGGGTTGTAAGGGCAATCGGGTAGCCGGGGGTCTCTAACCCCCAGCCCCCACAACACCCTGCATGCGGCTCCGCACAGGGCGTTTCACTTGGAATGGTGAAG
>JAHXHU010000249.1 GCA_025656375.1 Candidatus Thiodiazotropha sp. (ex Ustalcina ferruginea)
AACTGCTGAATTCATTTTTTCCTTCCTTTGCCATAAACCGGAACACTGGGAATTATAAATGAATATTTTATTCAGGACACTACACTAGAATGACTCTGGGTACGTACTCGGCAATGATCTCCTCGTTGCCGATACCGTTCTGCACGAAACATACCGCGCCGTCACGGAAAATGGGGGCAGTGGCCTCCATCGCGGGACGGGTGTGTAGTGTCTTGGCTGCAATAATGCCGAATTCACACTCAGGTATCTGCTTCGCATCTGTACGGGCATTGACAGGCACGACGATATCGCTCAATCCGGTCAGCCGAAGACCGTTTTGGTTAATGGCATCGACATGGACTTTGCTGGGGTCATAGGCCCACACTTCCACGTCTTCAAGACGACCGAGGTGGGCGGCGAACAGGCTGCCGATTGCTCCGCATCCGATAATACATACTTTCATTGTTGCCTCGCTTACTGTTTGTTCAATCTCGCTGCCAGCTGGATTCCAGTGCCTTGACCAATCGATACAGGGTTTCGTTGATCGGTACGGGCATGCCGACCTTGGCCGCTTCACGAACAATGGAGCCGGTAATCCAGTCGACCTCCGTCATGCGCTTGGCGCGAACATCCTCCAACATCGATGGTACGTGGGCATAGTCGTCGTTGCCTGTTTGTCCGTGGCTGGTGGCTTCGATGTTCATTTCCCACGGATCTTCGTACAGATTGACACCCCGTGCTGCCGCCACACGTTTTCCTTCATCCATGGCGGCATGGACCAAGCGGCCGAGATCCTTGTGTTCATTACATGCAGCAAATGCCTTGACATGGGGCAGGTCCGACAAGGCGGCAACTGAATTCACTACCGCGTTGAAGATGAGTTTTGACCATTGCGCCGGTTGCAGGTCAGGGAAGGCCTCAGCCTTTAGCCCGGAGCGGTTAATCAGTGTTTCGACCTCTTTCACTTGTTGGTATCCAGCCTTCCCTTCTGCCCAGGGTCCCAGCCAGGTAGCCGTATTCAGTTCATATTCGACGTGGGTATCGGAATGGCGGAATCCACTCATAAAGGTGACGGCCGAGATAATTGGCCAGTCTCCATATTGAGCAACGAGTGCTTCGCAACCCAAACCATTTTGAACCGTCATTAGCATGGCATTGGGAAAGTGACCCGCAATATGACGGGCACTTGCTTCGACAGCATTGGCTTTAGTCGCGATGATGATCAAATCCACATCGCCCAGATCTGCTGGATCGGTAGAGGCGATGATTTTACTTTGTAGATCAGATTTTCCGCTTACCTGCAATCCCTTTTCCTGTAGGTCTTTTGCATGGGCTTCACGCCGGGTGAGCACTGTGGATTCAGCGACACTACCCAAATGGCCGGCAAAAAGGCTGCCGATAGAACCTGCGCCTACCACACAGGTGCGTTTGATCGATCTCATTCGATGATATTCCCTTGGCTTAGGCGCAACGCTCAAGGCGACAGTTTGCCGATGACATTGCGCCTGAGTTATTCCGGAGCAGAGCGAGTGAACAATGTTCCCGGATGATGGATTATGCGGGCGATACCCGCTAGTGACACCAATAGTTATGTCACACGTTCAATTGTGATCAGGCTAACGATACGGGTGAGGAAATGCTTGATTAGCAATGCCAGTTATATTGATTGCTAGCGAACTCTTTGCCAATGGAGGGTTGATAAGTAAATAGGATTTTTAGAATAGATCGATATGAATGAATTTGGATAGGCTTAACAATAGTGTTGTCTCGGAATGTGTGGGAAACAGCTCAGCCCTGTAGGGTGCGGCCCTGCCGCACCGAATACTCTGCTACAGATTATGATATTGACTCTTTTTCTGTTTGATCAAACATATTTATGGTGCGGCAGGCCGCACCCTACAACGACACGCTAGGGTTAGTCCTGTTCAACTACCATTTTACGCAGCTTGCTGGGAGTGACATTAAAGCGTTCTTTGAAGGCACGACTAAAATGTGCCGAGTCGTTAAAACCCTTGTTATAGGCAATTTCGCTGATACTTTTGCCTATCATGGAGGCATCCAGAATATCCTCTCGGGCTGATTGCAGTCTGCGCTCCCATATCCACTTGCATACTGTTATACCGGATTGCTTAAACAGGTTATGGAGATGGCGCATGGAAACAGCATTGGCCGACGCCCCCTTTGCAGGGGTCAATTCATGATCTGAATAGTTTTCTTCGAGATAGGAGAGTATTCGGCACATCCTGGCCGCTTGTGCACTGCCTTGACTGGTCTTGTCGAGACCGGATTCAGAACGCAATACCGCACCGATCAATTCAAGAAGTTTGTCAGCGACGGTGTATTGTTCGGTATCCGAGAGATTATCGCACTCCTCCTCGAGGGATTTAAGTAATGCGATGACGATGCGTACCAGGCCATTGTCAGTGTAAATATGGGCACCGAATTCGCAAACTTTACGACCTAATACACGCTCGTGAAATGTTCGGTGCGGAATACGCAGTAATAGTCTCTTGCTTTTCTCCGGAAAAATAATGGTATAGGGAAGGCCGCCCACCAACACGGCAATTGAGCCTGGTTTCACAGTGAACTTCTCATCCTTCCAGTTGGGTGAGGATCAGAAAATCAAATGCGGAATCATCTTCAATATCCTCGAGGCACCTGCGAACGGTGAATGGATCACTTTCGGAGAGATATATATTTAACTTCGCCAGTTGGTGGCTTGCTATGGAGTAGTTTGTGAATTCTCCGGTATGTGGGAATGCGGAAATACGAAAAATTGCCCCTGATGCTGTGTCCAGGAGGGATTGAGGATTACTGCCCTGTGTTAACGGGATATCACTGATATCAGTGGATTTATTCATGCCCACCTCTACTGATTGGGTTGGGTCTTTAGTCCTTGAGACTTTTATCTATCAATAGTCCCTAACAGCGAAGGTAATGGGATTTGTTCAAGCTGTCAAGATGAAAAATCTTAGGAAATTAAAAGGTTAGCTGGCCACAATGCGCCGGTTGTGGCTGCCTGCATCACACTATCTGACGATCTGTTCGGTGTGTGAAAACATGCGTCTGTCTTAATAACATAGACCCCTGTGAAATAGATCTGTTAAGGGAATTAGTATGTTATTACATCTGTTATTTGCATAGGGCTGAATCGTAGGCATCTGCATTTTTGTTACACCGAACTGTGACAGTACCTGTCATGGGCTGCGCGGCTAGTCAAATGATATGAATCAAGATGTCGCATGAGTTTCGGTTTAGCTTCGTAAACAGGCAGATATGCATCTTTTCCAAGCTTGGTGAGGGTGATACGAAATATAAGAGATATCATGCAAAAAAAGCTGGCGTACATTCTGGAA
Organism: Candidatus Thiodiazotropha sp. (ex Ustalcina ferruginea); assembly: GCA_025656375.1. Lineage (GTDB taxonomy): Bacteria > Pseudomonadota > Gammaproteobacteria > Chromatiales > Chromatiaceae > Thiodiazotropha. Next base: position 3,336 of record JAHXHU010000249.1, read on the forward strand.
ATTCTTTTATCCGCATCCATCGTGATTGGGCTGTTGTGGGTAGCATTTTATGTTCATCCCAGCGCGACTGTAAATGATATCAAGCCATCGCCGTTTGGCAAACGGGAAAACTATTTTGGGGTTGTCGCACCCTCCAGTGACGGGAAGCTGATTTGGGCGGTAGGTCGTAAAGGTCGCATTATTCGCACTGATGATGGTGGCAATAACTGGGTGATCCAACAAACACCGGTTTCTCATGTTCATCTCCAGGACATTGATACTTGGGATGAACGCTCGGCTATTGTGGTTGGCGATCTCGGTAGCGTGATGGTGACCTCGGATGGCGGAGTAACCTGGCAAAGCAAGGAGCTTCAGTTGCGTCAGTTTGGGGAGCAATTGATGCAGGTTGTAGTGGATAAGACGGATGGCCGGGCATGGATAGCCGGTGCCATGGGTAGTGTGTTCGTCAGCGATGATCACGGAGAGAGTTGGCGTATTACCCATCCGATCTCTCCTGGAATAGTGTTTCTATTACGCCTGGTGGAACGGTCTGGTTGGTCGGTGAGTTTGGACGCATCAGTCGTTCCGATGACCAGGGCATGAGTTGGCAGCAGATAGAGGCGGGGGCAGAACAAAGCCTCATGGATATCGCTTTTAGCGATAACACTCTCGGTGTTGCAGTCGGGCTTGCCGGAACCCTGTTAGTGACGGAAGACGGGGGTGAGACATGGTCATCCATCACCGATGTCACAGATAATCATATCTATGATGTATCCTGGGATGGACAACAATTTGTCGCTGTAGGTGATGGTGGAATACTACTGACATCCGATGCCAGTGGTCGAGATTGGCAGGCAGGTAAGCTGGGAGCTGAAAATTCACTCTGGTATACCGCTATCGTCCCACTGAGTGACGGATCATCAGACCAGCAATATCTCGCAGCCGGGGCCAATCTCGGTATCCATCAAAATGATCGATGGATTCCTTATACACAAATGAGAAAAGAGCCTGAGGAAAACACCCATGGTACACCACAGTCGGAGGGCACGCTGTGATGGACCGCTTTACCACGCTTTTACTTCGTCACCGATTGATCCTGGTAGCCCTGATAGGAATAGTGACGCTGGTATTGGGTTATTTTGCCAGGCAGGTGGAAATCCGAACCATCTTCACAGATTTACAACCCACTAACCATTCCTATGTCCAGACCAACGATAAATATAAAAAGGCATTTGGTGGGGTCAACGTCGTTAGCATTATGGTTGAAGTGGAGCAGGGCGATATCTTTCAACATGATGTATTGGTGACAATCCATGCATTGCAGAAGGGTCTGCAACACATAGATGCAGTCAATCAGTTTCAGATTATATCCCTTGCCAGCAAGAAGCTGAAAAGTGTCGCAGCTACCTCAGAGGTTTTTTTCGCCGAGCCGCTGATGTGGCCAGGTATTCCCCAGACACAGGCAGAGATCGACACACTTCGCGCTGCCACGGCCAACAATCCAATGGCCAATGGAAACTTCGTCTCCTCTGATCTTAAAGCGGCGTTGGTTACCGTGGATTTCATTGATCGCCTGATTGATTACGACAAGGTTTATCCCCAGCTTAAAGCACTCATAGCGAAGGTACAAAAACCCGGCATGCAAATAAGTCTGGTGGGACAGCCGGTGTTGGCAGGTATCGTCATTGAACGTCTACCGGAAACCTTCAGCATAGTGATTGCCATCGTGGTGGCCATTCTGGTCATTCTACTACTGGCCAAGGGTACAGTACGCGGTATGCTGTTACCCCTGTTCTCAGCTGCAATCGCTGCCGGCCATGGATAGCGAATGCGCAGGCTGGTAGACCCCGGTAGGCGTAGGGCCCGGGCAGGTATCCGTTGTCGCGAAGCGGCTTA